>JBEKZN010000048.1:0-8615 GCA_049509815.1 Opitutales bacterium | reverse complement strand
GCGCTGAGGTAGTGGACGCCGCGGTGGATGTTGGCGTTTTGGGAGGCATAATAGCGGTCAAGGGCGTCGATGACGGCCTGGGGTTTTTGGGAAGTGGCGGCGTTGTCGAGGTAAACCAGCGGGTGGGTGCCGACGCGGGTGGCGAGAATGGGGAAATCCTCGCGGATGGCGGCGACATCGAAGGCCGGAAGGCTGGCGGCGGGCATGGTCATGCGGAAATGGTCAATTTACGCGGAAGGGCGGGAAGTGCAACGGAGAAGGG
Organism: Opitutales bacterium; assembly: GCA_049509815.1. Classification (GTDB taxonomy): domain Bacteria; phylum Verrucomicrobiota; class Verrucomicrobiia; order Opitutales; family JABDGR01; genus CAZDAQ01. The sequence continues at coordinate 8,353 of JBEKZN010000048.1, read as the reverse complement.
AGCGGAGGTTTCCCCTTGCGATGGGGCGGGGGAGGGTTACTCTGAAAAGCCCTGTTCGTTTCCAACCTTCAACCGCATCTATTTATGGCACTGCAACCAGGAACGAAGGCTCCGGCCTTCTCGCTCAAGACGAAAACGGCGGACGGTCTCAAGGACGTCGCCCTGGCCGACACGGCCGGCAAGAAGCAGACGGTGTTGTTGTTTTTCCCCTTTGCGTACACGAGCGTGTGCACGGCGGAGATGTGCTCGGTGAGCCAGGGGCTGGAGGCGTATAATTCGGTGAACGCAGCGGTGTACGCGATCAGCATCGACAGCCCGTTTGCGCAGGACGCATGGGCGAAAGCAAATGGGATCACGATCCCGGTATTGTCTGATTTCAACAAGGACGTGGCGAAGGCATACGATGTGCTGTATCCTGACCTGCTGGGCTTCAAAGGCGTGGCGAAACGTTCCGCCTTTGTCATCGGCATAGACGGGGTGATCAAATTTTCATGGTCTTCGGACAACCCGAAGGACCTCCCTGACTTCGCCGCGATCCAGGCCGCGCTCAAGCAATAAGGCGCCGCAGTCGAATCCTCCAATCCCCCTCCGACCATGAGCGAGTCCGCGATTCCCTTTAACTCCCGCCGTTCCTTCACCGCGCCCGACGGGCGCCAGGGTTACATCGCCTCGCTGCCAGCATTGGAAGAGGCGGGGCTGGGGAAGATTTCGCGGCTGCCGATTTCGATCCGGGTGGTGCTGGAGTCGGTGCTGCGCAACTGCGACGGGCTGCGGATCACGGAGGAGGACGTGCGCAAGCTGGCCGGGTGGAATGCGCCGAAGCCATCGGATGTGGAGATTCCGTTCGTGGTGGCGCGGATTGTGTTGCAGGACTTTACGGGGGTGCCGCTGCTGGTGGATCTGGCGGCGATGCGCGACGCGGTGGCGAAGCTGGACCGGCAGCCGGGGTTGATCGAGCCGCTCGTGCCGGTGGATTTGGTGGTGGACCACTCGGTGCAGGTGGACCGGTTCGGGACGCCGGCGTCGTTTTTGGAGAATTTGCAGATAGAGTTCGGGCGCAACCGGGAGCGGTACGAGTTTTTGAAATGGGGGCAGGAGGCGTTCGAGACCTTCAAAGTGGTGCCGCCGGCAATCGGGATCGTGCACCAGGTGAATCTGGAGTACCTGGCGAAGGTGGTGTTTGCCAAGGAGATGCGCGGGGCGTTCTGGTTTTACCCGGATTCGCTGGTGGGGACGGACTCGCACACGACGATGATCAACGGGCTCGGGGTGGTGGGCTGGGGCGTGGGCGGCATCGAGGCCGAGGCGGGGATGCTCGGGCAGCCGGTGTATTTCCAGACGCCGGAGGTGATCGGCGTGCATTTGACCGGGGCGTTGCGCGAGGGCGTGACGGCGACGGACCTGACGCTGCGTGTGACGGAGCTGCTGCGCAAGGAGAAGGTGGTGGGGAAGTTTGTGGAATTTTACGGCGAAGGCGCGACAAAGCTGACGGTGGCGGACCGGGCGACGATTGCGAACATGGCGCCGGAGTACGGCGCGACCATGGGCTTTTTCGGGCTGGACGAGCAGACGCTGGAGTATTTGCGTGCGACGGGGCGCACGCCGGAGCAAGTGGCGCTGGTGATGGCGTATTACGAAGCGCAGGGGATGTGGGGCATTCCGCAGCGGGGCCAGGTGGACTACACGAAGTCGCTGGACCTGGATTTGAGCAGCATCGTGCCGTGCGTGGCGGGGCCGAAGCGGCCGCAGGATCGCATTGACGTGCCGAAGCTGAAGGAGCGGTTTGTGGAGTTGTTCCAAAAGGACGTAAAGGACGGCGGCTACGGCAAGCCGGTGAGCGACTTGCATCATCATCCCGCTGGGAACGGCCGGGCGGCGGAGTTGGAGCGCGCGGAAGGCGGGGGCGTGGCGTTGGCGGAAGAAGCGCCGGAGATCACGCACGGGTCGGTGCTGATTGCGGCGATCACGAGCTGCACGAACACGTCGAATCCGTCGGTGATGCTGGCGGCGGGGTTGCTGGCGAAGAAGGCGGTGGAAAAGGGGTTGAGCGTGCCGGCCTATGTGAAAACGAGCCTGGCGCCGGGTTCGCGGGTGGTGACGGATTATTTGGAGGAGACGGATTTGCAGCGGTATTTGAACCAGCTCGGCTTCAACCTGGTGGGGTACGGGTGCACAACGTGCATCGGGAACAGCGGGCCGCTGGACGGGGCGATCGAGGCGGCGATCAAGGAGGGGGATTTGGTGACGGCGAGCGTGTTGTCGGGCAACCGGAATTTCGAGGCGCGGGTGCATCCGTCGGTGAAGGCGAATTTTCTGATGTCGCCGCCGCTGGTGGTGGCATACGCGCTGGCGGGGCGGGTGGACATTGACCTGACGACGGAGCCGCTGGGCACGGGCAGCGACGGGCAGCCGGTGTATTTGCGCGACGTGTGGCCGTCGCACCGGGAGATCCAGGAAAACATTTTGAAGGGGCTGAAGCCGGAGATGTTCCAGCGCAAGTACGCGACGATCGCGGAGGCGAACCCGGAGTGGAACGAGATCGAGGTGGCGGGCGGGGAGCGGTACGCGTGGAACGAGCAGTCCACGTACATCCAGGCACCGCCGTTTTTCGCAAAGTTTTCGCTGACGCCGGGGAAGATCGCGCCGCTGGCGGGATTGCGGCCGCTGGCGTTGTTGGGCGATTCGGTGACGACGGACCATATTTCGCCGGCGGGGTCGTTCAAGGCGGACACGCCGGCGGGGAAGTACCTGCTGGCGCAGGGGGTGGAGTCGGCGGATTTCAACTCCTATGGTTCGCGCCGGGGCAACGACCGGGTGATGACGCGCGGGACGTTTGCCAACGTGCGGATCAAGAACCGGATGGCGGACGGCAAGGAGGGCGGATTTACGAAGCTGCAGCCGGACGCCAAGGTGTTGCCGATTTTCGACGCGTGCCAGGAGTACGCGAAGCGCGGGACGGGGCTGATCATTTTCGCGGGAGTGGACTACGGCATGGGCAGCTCGCGCGACTGGGCGGCCAAAGGCACAGCGCTGCTGGGAGTAAAAGCGGTGGTGGCGAAGTCGTTCGAGCGGATCCACCGCAGCAACCTGCTGGGGATGGGGGTGCTGCCGTTGGAATTTCCCGAGGGCCAGAGCGCGGAAGCGCTGGGACTGGACGGCACCGAGGTGTTTTCGCTGCCGGGGCTGGGCGACAAGCTGCAGCCGCGGGAAAAGCTGGAGCTGGTGATCCAGCGGGCGGACGGGCGGGTGGAGCAGGTGCCGCTGGTGGCGCGCATCGACACGTTGATCGAGGTGGAATATTACCGGCACGGCGGCATCTTACCTTATGTGCTGAGGCAATTGTTAAATGGTTGACGCGCGGCGCGCCGGGGCGGGTATGCCAGGGCGCCGGTTTTGACGTGATTTGTTCGTTTTTGCGCGATACAATTTTGGATTCACGGCATGGCTACTGACTCCCAACCGGTGTATCTCGTGCAAGCTTCGTCCGATCCGGTCGTGCTGGCGATCAACGGGCGCGCGAGCTACCTGAACTGCGCGCCGGTGCACCAGTTTTTTGAGAGGATGCTGAAGCTGGGTCGGCGGCGGTTCATCCTGGACTTCAGCCGGTGCACGGGGATGGACTCGACGTTTTTGGGGATCATCGCGGGGACGGCGGTGGAGGTGCGCAAGGCCGAGCCGCCGGGGGGAATGACGCTGCTGGGACTGAGCCCGCGCAACCTGGAGCTGGTGCGCAACCTGGGGCTGGCGCGGCTGGTGACGGTGGACAGCGGGGAATACCCGATGAATTTTTCGGCGGACAAGGCGCAGACGCTGAGCGCGCCGGCGCAGCAGGAGCTGGCGAACGCGAAGCTGATTTTGAAGGCGCACGAAAACCTGGTGGCGGCGGACCCGGGCAACCGGGAAAAATTCCAGGACGTGCTGGCGTTTCTGAAGGGGCAGATGCTGAAAGAAGCGGCGGAGGGGAAGTAGGGACGGCGCCAAAGTGAGGTGAGGATTTTTTCGAAATTGTCGTGTGGCGGGGAAATCCGCGCCTTCAGCGCGACGCCAAGAGGAGCGCGCTTCCGGCCGGCACGAAGAAACCGACTTCGATCATCAGACCGGCCGACCAGGCCAATCCTTGAACCCCCAACTGCAGCACGGGGTCGAGGACGGCCATCAGGAGGAAGAAGATCGCCACGCCGCGCGCGAGCAGCTTGAGCATGCGCCGGGGCGTCACGCCGGCCAGTCGCCGGGGCAGGCGTTCGCCGATGGTGAGCGCAATCCAGACCGTCGTGGTGAGCGCGAGCCAACCGAGATCCTCCCATTGTTTTCCGAAGCGAACCATCAGTTCGCCTTTCCATCCGAGGATGAAGGCGAGGACGGCGAGGCTGAGAATCCAGAAGGCGATGCGCGCCCGTTTTTTCCCGGGGACGCGGAGGAATTTCCGGTCGAGGGCCAACGCGAGCAGGGGGATGAAGAAGATGCCGGCAAAGTAGCTCTGCGAGTAAACGACCCACGGATCCGGCCTCGTGGCCCAGTGAGCGTCGAGCCAGACGGGGAACCAGACGCGAAGCTTGTGGGTGAGCAGCGAGACGGCGACGAGGTCAACCGCGATGACGGTGAAGAAGGTGAGGAGCATCTTGCAGACGAACCCCACGAAGGGGTCTTGTTCCGCATGCTCAGGCATTGCCTGACTCCAGCTTGGATTGACCGGGCAGGCTTTTTTCGCGGGCGGGGAATAGGTGCCCGGGGATGGGCTCGATCCGTTTGTGAATGGGGCGGATTCCTCCAGCCATGGTTGCCGGGCGCGGTCGTGCCTTGATTCTCCATCGTCCCGCGCTTCGTGCGATCCCGGGTTTGATCCCGGGGCCTCGAACGAGGCGGGGCGAGCATCTTTTTCCCAAAAATCCGCGGCACTCATGGTTTCTAGAATAAACTCGATGGCTGCGGAAGCGCTATGGGGTATTGGCCTACCTCATTGAGCTCGGCAACTGAGGGGAAATGGCGTTTTCGCAAGCAATGGCGGGGTAAGGCACATGCTTGCAGTCCCTTGCGCGGCATCCGCGCCGATCGGGCCGGCTCCCGAGGCTGAGGGGCGGGAAAATTCAAGGAAACGGGATGCAGCCTGGGGTGAGAAGGCGAAAAGGGGGAGCGGGAGGCATGGTGGCGAATTGACTGGAACCGATGAAAGCGGATGTGGTCCAAGGCCATTTCATTTGATTTTGAAAAATGTCATTGCGTCGGATACGTTTTGCTTATTCAGATTAAGGCTGGACCGCGCTATTCGCGGCCAAACAATCGTTTAAACAAACCATGAGCATTCAGGATCAACTCAAGTTACTGGAAAAGGAAAAAGCCCGGCTGGCGGCGCTGGAAAAGACGCTGACGGAGCGGGCGCGAACGCAAAAGGAAATCGAAGCGAAGCTGGAGGCGTTCGTGAAGCACAGCGGGCTGACGCCGCGCGATCTGGTGTTTGCGCTGGTGGACAAGTTCCAGGTGCGCCTGGCGGGCCGGCGCAAGGGGTCCGGGCGCACCCGGCGCAAGCGCACGAAGATCACGGTCGAGCTGCGCGACGCGGTGAAGAAGGCCGTGAAAGGCGGGGCTTCGATGAACGCGACGGCGAAGGAGTTCGACATCAGCTATGCCGTGGTGGTCAAGATGGTGAAGGGCCACTACGACAAGTTGAAATAAGCGAGAAACGGCCGGCGATTGGATATCGTCGAAGCGAAGCCAAATCGAACTGGCCAGCGACCCGGCGGCGGCGTTGGCGGCGAACGGAATTGAGCCGCGCGCGGGAGCTCAGAGTCGGCCGCGGCGTCCGAGGTCGTTGATGATTTTAATGACGAGACCGGTCCAGCCGGTCTGGTGGCTGGCGCCGCAGCCGCGGCCGGTGTCGCCGTGGAAGTATTCGTAGAAGAGGACGAGGTCCTTGAAGTGTGGATCGTTGGCGTAGCGGGGGTCGCCGCCGTGGCAGGGGCGGTTGCCGTTGGCGTCGGGGAGGAAGAGGCGGACGAGGCGGCGGCCGAGTTTGTCGGCGGCCTGGCCGAGGGTGATGCGGCGGCCGGAGCCGGTGGGGTACTCGATGGTGAAGGTGTCGCCGTAGAAGAATCCGTAGCGCTGGAGGGCTTCCATGAGGAGGTAATTGACGGGGAACCAGATGGGGCCGCGCCAGTTGGAGTTGCCGCCGAACATGCCGGTGGTGCTTTCGCCGGGGATGTAGTTGACGGAGTATTCATGGCCGTCGAGGACGACGCGGGAGGGGTGTTGTTCGTGGATTTTGGAGACGCTGCGCAGGCCGTAGGGGGAGAGGAATTCGCTTTCGTTGAAGATGTACTGGAGGACGCGGGTGAGGCGGGAGCGCGAGGGAATGGCGAGGAGCATTTTGTCGGGGTGGTCGCCGTCGTTTTCCATGCAGGAGATGTTTTCGCGGAGGTCGGCGCGGTGGCTGAGAAACCATTGAAGGCGTTTGCGGAAGTCGGGAAGGCGGCGGATGATTTTGTCGTCGAGCACTTCAACGGCGATGAGGGGGATGAGGCCGACCATGGAGCGGGTGCGCATGCGGACGGTGGTGTCCTTTAGGAAAATCTGGTCGTAGTAGAAGCCGTCATCGGGGTCCCAGAGGCCGCTGCCGCCGAGGGTGTTCATGGCGTCGGCGATGGTGACATAGTGCTCAAAGAACTTGGAGGCGACGCCCTCGTAGGAGGGGTCTTCGCCGGCGAGTTCAAGGGCCATGGAGAGCATGGTGCCGCAGTAGAAGGCCATCCAGGCGGTGCCGTCGGCTTGCTGGAGGTGGCCGCCGCCAGGGAGGGTTTGGTTGCGGTCGAAGGCGCCGATGTTGTCCATGCCAAGGAAGCCGCCGGAGAAGACGTTGTGGCCTTTGGGGTCCTTGCGGTTGACCCACCAGGTGAAGTTGATGAGGAGTTTGTGAAAGGTTTGGGCGAGGAAGCCGAGGTCGCGCTCGCCGCGGGCGGCGGTCATTTTATAGACGCGCCAGCAGGCCCAGGCGTGGACGGGGGGGTTGACGTCGCCGAAGGCGAACTCGTAGGCGGGGATTTGGCCGTTGGGGTTGAGGTACCATTCGCGCAGGAGGAGAAGGAGTTGTTCCTTGGCGAACTGGGGGTCAAGGCGCGCGAAGGGAATCATGTGGAAGGCCAGGTCCCAGGCGGCGTACCAGGGATATTCCCAAGTGTCGGGCATCGAGATGACGTCGCGGTTGAAGAGGTGGGTCCAATGGTGATTGCGGCCTTTGAGACGGGAAGCGGGGGGTGGCGGCTCGGAGGGGTCGCCGGCGAGCCAGTCGCGCACCGAGTAGTGATAGAATTGTTTACTCCAGAGCAGGCCGGCGACGCCCTGACGGAGGATTTGCATGTGCTGGACGCCGACCTCGCCGAGCGGTTTGCGCAGGGCGGTGTAGTATTCGCGCATTTCGTTTTTGCGGGTGGTGAAGACCTGGTCGAAATTGGCGTCGAAAAGCTGGGCAGGAGCTTCTTTTTCGCTGGCGAGGCGCAGGCGCAGGACGATTTGGCCGCCAGCGGGGATGGTGAGTTTGTACCAGGCGGCGGCTTTGGTGCCGACGTTGCCGGGGTTGACGGCGTCAATTTGACCGTGAATGACGCGGTTGTGGAAGGCGTCCTTGACGTACGGGGTGTAATGGTCGCTGCCGTAGAGGCGGCGCATGTTGGTTTCGTTTTCGGTGAAGAGCCATTGAGGGTCGGGCTGGCCTTGTGCGGGTTCGGCGGCGAAGAGAAACGGTTCGAGGTCCTGGTGTTCGGCGCTGATAAGATGGGCGCCGGCGGCGGCGAGGCGGGGTTTGAGGGTGCAGCCTTCGTATTGGCAGCCCCAGATCCAGGTGTTGCGAAACCAGACGGTGGGGAGGACGTGGAGAGTGGCGGGGTCGGGGCCGCGGTTGGCAAGGGTGAGGCGGATCAGGGTGTCATCAGGGGAGGCTTTGGCGTACTCGGCGAAGACGTCGAAGTAGCGGTTTTGGTCGAAGATGCCGGTGTCAAGGAGCTCGAACTCGGGGTCGTTTTGGCTGCGGGCGCGGTTTTCGGCGAGGAGTCGGGCATAGGGGTATTCGCTTTGGGGGTATTTGTAGAGGGCCTGGCAATAGGAGTGGCTGGGGGAGGAATCGAGGTAGTAATAGAGTTCCTTGCAGTCTTCGCCATGGTTGCCTTCGGAGTTGGTGAGGCCGAAGAGGCGTTCCTTGAGAATGGGATCTTTTTCGTTCCAGAGGGCAACGGCGAAGCAGAGGCGGCATTCACGGTCGGTCCAGCCGAGGAGGCCATCTTCGCCCCAGCGGTAGGCGCGACTGCGGGCGTGGTCGTGGGGGAAGTATTCCCAGCAGGTGCCGTCGGCGGAGTAGTCTTCGCGGACG
>JBEKZN010000047.1:0-13574 GCA_049509815.1 Opitutales bacterium | reverse complement strand
CTGCCCTCGGCGCAGTATTTTCAGCTTTTCTGGGTGCCGGTGCTGTTCATGGTGCCGCTGCTGACGATGAAGAGCCTGGCCGAGGAGCGCCGGCACGGGACGCTCGAAGCGCTGCTGACGACACGGGCGTCCGCGCTGGAAATTGTGCTGGGGAAATTCTGCGCGGCCTATTTGCTGTATGTGTTTTTGTGGGCGCTGACGCTGCTGTACCCGTGGATCGCGCAGCAGTACCTGCCGATCGGGCGGGTGGACCCGCGGCTGGTGGAGCCGGCGTCGCTGCTGGGCGGATTTTTGTTCGTGGCGCTGAGCGGGGTGCTCTACGTGGCGGTCGGTTTGTTCGCCAGTAGCCTGTCGCGCAGCACCCTGGTGTCGGGGATGCTGGCGTTTGGGCTGCTGTTTGTGCTGGTGCTGGGCGGCAACCTGCTGGGGAAACTGCCGGCGCAGGAATTCGGGTGGCTGAGCGGATTCCAGCCGCTGTTGGATTACGTGCCGACGTTCCAGCATCTGGCGGACTTCAGCGTCGGGGTCGTGGACACGCGGCCGTTTTTCCTTTACGCCAGCAACACCCTGCTGGTGCTCGGCCTGACCACGCTCGCGGTCGAAGCGCGCGGCGGCACCTAAGGGGCGCCGCGCCCGGATTATCCAATTGGAATTTTCACCGTGCTGCCGTCACTCGAGGAATTTAGCGTCGCCCGCTGGGCCAAGGGCCTGAACCGGGCCGTGCAGGTGGTGCTGAGCCTGACGCTGGTGGCCGGGCTGAATTACATGGCGGCGCAGCATTTTGAGCGGTACGACCTGACGGCGAACCACCGCTTTTCGCTGAGCGCCGAGACGCTGGCATATTTGACGAACAGCTACCTCAAGGAGAATTCGCAAGTCACAGCGGAGGAGCCGATCGAGCTGATCCTGACGCTGCCTTCGAGCCAGCCGGACGAGAAAAGCGCGCAGCAGATCGCGGCGATTTTCGGCGACATGCGCGAGCTGATGCGCGAATACGAGAACGCGGCGCAGGGCGCGCCGGGCGGCCCGGTGCCGTTGAAGACGGAGGTGGTGGACACGTTCAAGCAAACCCTCCGCACGGAGCAATTGACGCACGAGGGCTTGCAGCCCGACACGGTGATGCTGGTGCGCCAGGGCGTGCGCTCGCGTTCCCTGACCCTGTCCGACCTGTACGAGATTCAAAACGGCGAGCCCAAGGCGTTTATGGGCGAGAGCGCGATCACCGCGGCCATTCTCGACGTCATCCAGTCGCAGCCGAAGAAAATTTACTTCGTCCGCGGGCACGGCGAAATGCTCATCAACGACACCAACCCGCAGGAAGGGTTGTCGGAGCTCAAGGAAGCCCTGCGCGTGCGCAATTTTTCCCTGTCGGAGCTGGACCTGACCACCGGCCAGGGGGTGCCCGACGATGCGGCCCTGGTCGTGATCCCCGGGCCGAAATTCCCCTTCCAGCCGTATGAGGTGGACAAGCTGCGCGCGTACCTCAGCCAGCCCCACGGGCGCGACCAAACCGGCGGACGCGTCATTGCCCTGCTGGATCCCGAACGGGCGAACGGGCTCGACGATCTGCTCTACAACTGGGGCATTCTCAGCGACGACGCGGTGGTGATCGACCCGGACGCCTCGACGGAAGACCTGCAGGGGGACATCATCATCGGGAGTTATCGCGAGCATCCGATCACGCAATTTCTCGGCCAGAACCAACTGGGCGTGCGCTTCGGCCCCACCCGCCCTGTGCGCGCGGACCTCGGCGCGCCGATTGACAACAACCGCCAGGTCACGGATGAGCTTTTGCTCACCTCGAACGCCTCCTGGGCCGAGCGCGGCTACCGTCAGGGCGACGATAAATACACCAAGGGCGTGGACCTGCCCGGGCCGGTCAGCGTGGCTGCGCTGGCGGAAGAGCGCCCGCCGGGCATTCTGGGTCTGGCCGGTTCGGGCGGGCGGCTGATGGTTTTCGGCAACGCGGATTTCATCGCCAACTCGCACTTCGACGTGCCGGGCAACACTTACCTGTTCATGAACACCGTGAACTACCTGCTGGATCGCAAAAACGTCCTCAACATACCGCCGAAGCCGTCGTTCCAGTTCCAACTCAACTTGAGCCAGGAGAACCTCGCGGGGCTGGCATGGCGGCTGGCGGTGCCGCCGGCGTTGCTGGCGCTGCTGGGCCTGCTGGTGTACGTGGCGCGCCGCCGGTAGCGCGAATTTTTTGCATCCGCCCAACGAATCATTCTTAAAATAACCGAAAAACAGGCTTCGCCCGGCCGGACTTTTCCGGCCAACCTATCACCACCCTTTCCCGGCCCGCCGCCATGCGCCTGAAACTCACCCTCGTGCTCTTCCTGGCCAATGTGGCCGTGTTCTTCGTCCTGTGGCGGCTGGACCGGCAGGTTGAGCCCAGCATTGTGCCCTCCGGCCCGCTGTCGTCGGACATGACCGACCTCGACCGGGTGCAAATCAGCGGGCGGCTGCTCACCGATGGCGACCGGGTGCTGGTGCGCGACCGTGCGGGCAACTGGCAGATCACCGCGCCGGTGGTCTGGCCGGCCAACAATTTCGCGGTGCAAAACCTGGTGAACCAGCTGCAGTTTTTGGAGCAGGAGGCCAGTTTCCCGGCCGACCAGTTGTCCACCAGCGGGCAGACGCTCGCGGACTACGGACTGGCCGATCCGGGCCTGGTGCTCACGCTCGGCGCCGGCAACCACACGGAAAAGCTGCTGGTCGGCGCGCCCACCCAGCTCGGCGCGCGCCTCTATGTGATGAATCCGGACGACCACCTGATTCGCGTGGTGCCGCAGGAATTGCTCAAGGACCTGGCGCTGCCGCTGGCGGACTTGCGCAACGAGCGGATTTTTTCGCTGCCGTACTTTGAAATCACCGGGCTCTCGGTGCGGGGCGCGCCGGCGTCGGACGGTTCGGAGCCGGGCGCGGTGGCCCCTCCTGCGGGTGGGCAGGGGCTCGGGGCGCCCAAGGTCACTTTGCTTAAGGCCGACGACCAATGGCGGATGGACACGCCGGTGCAATGCCCCGCCGACACGCTGCTGGTCAACGGCATCGTCGCGCAGTTGGATGCGCTGACGGTGACGGATTTTCTCGCGCCCGCGCAGCAGGACGCGGCCCGGCAGGGGCTCACGAATCCCTCCATGCGCGTCACCCTCACCGGCGGCACGAGCCAGACGCTCCTGCTGGGCCAGCGGGTGCCGCCGGCGCCGGACGCACCCAACGCGCCCGCGCAGTATTACGCCCAGTTGGAGCCGGTGCCGGGCGAGCCGGCGAACGCGACGACGGTTTTCACCGTGGCCGCCGGGCCGTTTGAGATTTTGCAAAACGCGCAGGAATCGTTGCGCGAGCGGAAATTCCTCGACTTCGACCCGGCGGCGGTGTCCGCGCTCGAGGTGCAATTTGGCAACACCAGCGTGCGGATTCAAAAATCGGAGAGCGGCGACTGGCAGATTCTGCCGGCGCTGGATCCGGCGGATGCGGCCCTGCTGCAGGAACTGCTCGACAACCTCCAGAAGCTCGAGGCCGTGAATTTTGCCAGCGACGCGCCGTCGCAGGACGACTTGCATTCCTTTGGATTGGACGACCCGCAGCGCGTGGTCACGCTGCAAATCAAGGGCACGCCGCAGCCGCTGACGTTCAGCCTGGGCATCAACCAGAACGTTTCGCCCATGCGCTACTACATCCAGGTGGCGGGATCGCCGTTCGTCTATGAAATCGGTCCGGCCGTGCTGGGCTGGCTCCGGACGGATCCGCTGTATTACCGCGACCGGACTTTGGAATCGCTGCCTGCGGCGGCGCAAGTCGAGTCGTTGCAGTTGACGGACCTCGCCTCCAACCAGACGGTGTTCGACTTCGCGCTCGATGCGCAAAACACCACCTGGGACGCGCTGCTGGCCAAGCAGCCGGCGCCCGTGCACGACGGCGTGCTGGCCCTGGAAAAGGCGGTGGGCAATTTCACGGTCGCTTCGTACCTGCAGGCGAATTTCACCGGCAACTACAGTCTGGATCCGCAAACGCCGACCCCGTGGCGTTACCGGCTCGATGCCGGCATCCGCCTCCCCGGAGCCGCGCAAGGTTCCGCGGCTTCGCCGCTGTGGGTCTGCTACTTCACCGAGCGCCTGGGTGGCCTGATGCAGATCGGCGGGACGCCCCAGCCCCCAATGATTTTCACGCTGCCGCAATCGCTCATCGACGCGTTGTACGGCCTCACGCTGGCCGTCACTCCGCCTCCGCCGGTGGAAAAAGGGCTGCAGGAATTGAACCAGCCCATTGACGCGCGCAACCCACCCGCGCCTGCCCCGGCCGCCGGCAACACCACCACGACTCGGTAACCCGACCCTGCCATTTTCGCCGTGCCCGACGCTCCGCCTGCGACCACCCCCGTCCGGCCCCCGTGGTGGTTTCGGCTGATCCGCGCGTTGCTCAACCTGGCGCTGCTCGGGGTGCTGGGGCTGCAGTTGTTTGCGCTGGAGCGCCTGCACTCGCACCAGCCGCTGCGATTGCCCGGCTTTTTGCAGGACGCCTTGGAGCAGCGCCTGGGGAGCGAAGGCGTGAGCGTGCGGTTTTCGTCCATGGAGCTGTCCGTCACGGGCAGTCTGTGGTTGCGCCAGCCGCGCATTTACCTGGCCGGCACGGCGGAGCCGGTCGCGGAGGCTGACCTGCTGCTGATCGAGCCGGACTGGCTGGCCCTGGCCTGGAGCCACAAGCTCATCCTCAACCGGGTGGGGCTGGAGAATGCGCACTTGTATTGCCCGCCGGAGGTGTCGCCTTCGGGCGTGCGCGAAACCATCGTGAGCGACTTCGACCTGACCTTGGCCAACGACGGCGGCGACTGGTGGCAGCTTAAGTACTTGAATGCGCACATCCTCAACGCGCGGGTGCTTGCGCAGGGCACCTTCATCGTGCCGCCCCGGCCCGCCGCGCCGGCGCCGGCGGCTCCGGTGGCGTGCAAAATCCGGTGGTCACGCTCCACCTCAACAGCGAGGCGCCGGATCAAACGGCAATCCAGGTCTTCGCGCAGATGGACGGGGCCGAGCCTCCGGTGGAAAACGCCAACGTGACGCTCGGGCGGCTGTGGGTGCGCGGCGCGGCCGTGTGGAACGGCCGGACGGTGCGCGCCACGATCCCGGCGGTTTGCTGGCTGGACAGCATCAATTTTGTCGAGCGCCTTGCAAAGGGCGGTTCGCGTGAAATTGTGAACGGCGGGCCCGCCTGGGTGCGGTTGCAACTGGCCAACGGGCCGAACGGCATTTTCGCGCGGCCGCCGCTGGCCTGGGTCATGCTCAGCCCGGTCAGCATCTACGGCTTTGCGTTCGACAGCATGGGGTCGGCGGTGACGCTGCCGTCACCCGATGAAATCGGATTCGACTATTTCGCCGTGCGCGACCGTTACTGGCTCAAGGCCAACGGCCACGCCGATCTTAAGCAGGAGACCGCGTCGCTGGATGTCGATGCCTATGCCGATCCGGCGGTGGTGCTGGCGGCGGCGCGACAGCAGCCGCCGAAGGAACTGGCGTCGCTGAAGTTTGCCAAGCCACCGCGGCTGTCCGGGCACATCACCCTGGCGCCGGGATACAAGCCCGAGGCGCTGGACTTCACGTTGCTGACCGGCGGCGCCGAGTACGACAACATCCAGTTGTACGCGCTGCGGGCGAGCGGCCGGCTCACGCCCGAGCGGATTGATCTGCCGGAAATTTCGCTCTGGAACTCCACCTGGCACCTCGACGGCTCGTACGCCCAGGATTTGCACACGGACGATTTTCGCCTCGACGCGCACGGCAGTGTTGATCCCCGCGCGCTCACGCCCTACCTCGGCAAGTGGTGGCCGCAGGTGTGGGTGTTTATCGTTCCGGGCGCACACTGGCCCAACGCGGACGTCGATTTCAAAGGCTGCTGGGACGATCTGACCAACCAAATGTTTTTCGGCTCGGTCAACCTGGCGGGCGCGCATGCGCACGGCGTCCCGCTGGCCAATCTCGCTCTGCGCATTTACCTGCGCAAGGACGTGGACGCGGTGTTCGACATCGATGCGCACGAGCAGGGCGGCGGCCAGCTTGCCGGCACGATGCTATGGATGCGAAAACCGCCCTACAAAAAACTGTACGAGCAGCGGTACTTTTTCCAGGGCACCCTGCCGCTGGCTTCCGCCGCCAGTCTGGCCGGCCCCGATGTGGTTGAGCTGACGCGCCCGCTCCACGCGCCCAGCTCACCGAGCGTGTGGGTGGACATTCGCACGGGCGGCTCGGTCAATCCGCAGGCGAACGTCACGGTGACCAAGCTGTACGTGAACATGAACGCGCCGTTCACCGCGTACAACGTGCCGGTGGATTGGCTCCGCGGCAGCGCGACGATTTACCCCGGCTTCAGCGACATTCCTCAGCTTAATTTCGGTCTCGGCAACGGCACGGCCGTGGCCAAGGCGACCGTCACCAGCCTCGGCACGGGCAGCGAGCTGGCCTTCAACCTCACGCTCCTGGCCGGACACCACACCAGCGTCCTGTATGATCTGAGCCAGTTCAAGGTGCCCGGGCCGGAAGCACCGGCCGGAAATGTTTCTTCGCCGCCGGGGAACATCACTGCGACTGCGGCGGTGGCTTCGGGCAGCACTTCGGCCAAGCCGCCCGCTCCTGGCACGGAAACGGACCTGTCCCGCCCGGGCAATATCGACCTGGCGATGGGCGGGCGCGTGCTGCTCGGAAACGCGGACAGCTTTGTGGCGTTGGGCCACGCGCGGATTTACGAGGCCAAACTCGGGCAGTTGCAATTCTTCGGCATGCTGTCGCGGCTGCTGTCCGGCACGATCATTCCCATCGGCTCGTTCGACTTGGACACGGCCACGAGCGACATCCAGATCGCGCACCAGTACGCGCGGCTGCCGAACGTGCGCGTCACCGGGCCGGACATGCGCATTGTGTCCGCGGGCTTGTATGATTTCGCCAACGAGCAGATGAATTTCAACGCGCTACTGTTCCCGCTCGGCTCATGGGATGTGCCGGTTCTGTCGCAAATCATCAACTTCATGAGCAGCGTGAACAATGCGTTCACCGTGAAGCTCACGGGCACGCTCGAAAATCCGGACTGGAACGTCAGCATGAACCCGCTGCGCATCTTCACGGAGAAAAATCTCACGGCGCCGCCGATTCCGGGGTTTCCCTCGAATCCTGATGGCAGCCCCGTCATACCGGTGCTGCCGTTTCCGCCGCCGAACTTGGCGGCGGCAGGCTCTGCGCCGGCGGCCACGACGTCACGATAGTTGCAGAAACTTAACCGAATCTGGCGTCTGCCAGGCCGGCGCCGCGGTATCCGGGATTGGCAGCTGGCATCGGACGTGCATCATGGCGGGAAGTCCACGCTTTCGCCATGCCGCCCGAGCACGATCATGACCACGACCATGGGCACGAGCATGGTCACGAACACGGCGGCCACCACCATGAGCATGTGGATGTGGCGCAGGTGCCCGCGCGGCGCTTGTTGCAGGCGCTGGGCATCAGCGCGATCATCACCGTGGCGCAGGTGGTAGGCGGGCTGCTCGCGCATTCACTGGCGCTGCTCTCGGATGCCCTGCACACGCTGACGGACGGCATCGCGCTGCTGGTGAGCTACGCCGCGCTGCGGCTGTCGAGCCGGCCCGCGAGCGAGCAATTCACGTTCGGGCTGAAGCGCGCGGAGACGCTCGCGGCGATTGTCAACTCGGGCGTGCTGATCGGCATCAGCCTGTGGCTGCTCTACGAGGCCGTCAGCCGGCTGCTGCATCCCGAGCCGGTCACGGGCTGGATCATGGTGGCAGTGGCGTCGGTGGGGCTGGTGGCGAACATCACCAACACCCTGCTGCTGCGGCGCGGCGCAGAGAAGAACCTGAACATGCGCTCGGCCTATTTGCACGTCATGAGCGACGGGGTGGTGAGCCTGGCGGTGATCGTCGGCGGCGCGGCCATCATCTACGACCCGGCGCTGCGGTGGATTGACCCGGTGCTGACATTTTTAATCTCCGTGTGGCTGATCTACGAGAGCTGGTCCATTGTGTGGAGCGGCACGCGCGTAATGCTGATGAGCGCGCCGGACGACGTGGCGGTGCGCGACATCCAAGCCGCGCTCGAAGCCCTGCCCGACGTGCGCAACGTGCACCATGTGCACCTGTGGGTGCTCAACGACGAATCCATTCACCTCGAGGCGCATGTGGACATCGCCGACGACCGGCGCGTGAGCGAAACGTCCGCGCTCGGCAAGCAAATCGAGGAATTGCTGCGCGAGAAATGGAGCGTCACGCACGTCACGCTGCAATTTGAATGCGGCTGCTGCGGGGAAAAACCTGCGCTGGTCGCCGAGCGCGAATGAGACAGTCCGGTCGTCTGCGCCCGCCTCAGGGATACGATTTTGGCAAAGGCTGGTTGCTGAAGAGGATGAAATCGGGAGTGCGCTGCAAACCATAGACGATGACGTCCGGGTAGAGCTTGCGGAACGCGAGGTATTGCGGAGCCGCGACCATCACATACACGCGCTGCGGGCCGCGGAAAATTTTCAGGAAGGGATCCATTAGCGTGGCATTGACGACCTCGCGTGGAGGCGGCGGGTTGGTCGGGAGCGCGAGGTAGGCGGCGAGCCCGGGGTAGCGGTCGGCAGCCTGGGCCGTCTCCAGCATCGCGCCGAAGCGCTGCTCCTCGGGCACCTGGCCGGCGACGCCAATGGTCTGCCCGAGATACGCCGGCAGGTCGGAGAACGGACCGTAGTCCCAGAGCGTGAAAACGCGATCCTGCGGCAAGAGACGGACCTTGAGCCATTCGGCGAGCGGTTCCGTCGAGGGGCGCTGGAGGTATGCGGCCAGCGGGCTGAAAAACAGCAGCAAAACCGCGAGCACGCCGAGCATGATGTTCAAGCCCGCGCGGGGATTGGGCACGCGGCGAAAGGTGAGAAAGAGAATAACGACACCGCCCACCAGCAGCACGGTGGTCAGGATTTCGAGCCACGGCAGCGCGCCCGACGGCAGGTTGGGCGGAAGGCGCTTGAGCCTGGCGATGATCAGCGCGACGGCCAGGGCCGCGCCGAGCATTCCCAGCGCCCGCACCGGCCATAACAGGCTGACGAAGTCGCGCCGGGCTTCGGCCAGAAACCGCCCGGTCAGCAGCGCCAGCGGTGGCAGCGACGGCAGCACGTAGGGAATCAGTTTCGAGCTGGAGGCGGAAAAAAACAGCAGCGGGAACAGCGTCCACAGCAGCAGCAAGACGGTTTCCGGCTCGGTCTTCAGCCGGGTCCAGCCGCCGACGCAGGCGCGGCGCAGGGCCTGGGGCAGGAAAACCGTCCACGGCAGAAAACCCGCCGGCAGAATGACAAAGAAGAACCAGAACGGCTGCACGCGCTCGCTCGTGGACGGATCCACGTAGCGCAGCACATGCTCGTGCCAGAAGTAGTACCAAACAAAACCCTGGCCGGTCCAGTCCTTCGAAAAGAAATGGCCCCAGCCGCCCGCGGGCGGGTTCGCGCGCGCCGCGGCGAGGTGCCAGGGCAGCGCGATGGCCAGCAGCAGCGCGAGCCCGGTTAGCAAATAGGCGCGGCGCAGTTCGCGCCAGCGGTTCAGCAGCAGCATCCACAGGACAATGATTGCGCCGGGGATGACGACTCCGATGAGCCCCTTCGTCAGCAGCGCGAGCGCCATGCTGATGTAGAATGCGTAGCACAGCAGCCGGCGGTTCCGGCCCGGCGGCGCGCGCACGGCCAGCGCAAAGGCGCACAGCGCCCAGGCGATGAAGACCGACACGGCCATGTCGAGGATAATGATTTGTCCCAGCCCATAATAGAGCAGGCTGGTGCCCTGCGCCCAGCCGGCCCACCAGCCCGCGTCGCGACCCCACAGCGCGCGGCCTGTGCCGTACACCGCCGCGCAGCCCAGCAGCGCGAGCGCGGCCGGCCAGAAGCGCAAGGCCCAGAGGTTCATCCCGCCGGCGGAGACCGCCCCGGCCTCGAGCCAGTAAAACAGCGGCGGCTTTTCAAAATAGAGCAGGCCGTTGAGGCGCGGCGACACCCAGTCGCCCGTCGCCGTCATTTCGCGCGCGATTTCGACGTAGCGGCCCTCGTCGGGATTGCTCAGTGGCCGCAGGCCCGTCAGCGGGAAATACAAGAGCGCAAGGCCGAGCAGCAGCAGCGCGAGGTCGCGGGCGGCGCCGGGCACGACGGCGGGGGCATGGGCGGGCGGCGGGTTCAATTCGCCTCCGATCCAACGCACCGCGCCCCCGCGTGCCAAGCCTGCTTTGCGAATCTCATGGGGCAGGGTGGAGTCAATCCCGGGCGTGCGCGAGCACCTTGAACGTGCACGGAATCGGCCCGGGCGCACCGCGGCGTTCCTCCACCACGCGGGTGAAGCCGGCCCGCGTGAACAATTCCCACGGCAAATCCGTGTCCCCGTCGAAGTCCTGGTGAATCTCGGTGACATACACGCGCTGGGCCAGCGGCAAGGCGTCGCGGTAAATCGCCGCGCCGCCGCCGATCCAGATCGGTCCCGGATGCGCGAGCGTCTGCGCGAGCGTGAGTGCCTCCGGCAGGCTGTGGGCGACGTGCGCGCCCGGCAGCGCGTAGTTCGGGTTGCGGCTCAGGATGATCACCGCGCGGTCCGGCAGCGGCGGCCCATGGTGTTCCTGGCATTTGCGGCCATGAATCAGGATGCCGCCGCGCGTTTTCTCTAAAAATTGCGCCCAATCCTCCGGCAGGTTCCACGGCAGCCGGCCATTGCGCCCAATCACGCCGTTGCGCGCCACGGCGACGATCAGGTGGATGGGTTTCAACGCAGGCACGGTTGGGAGGTTAGACTGGCGAACGGGCGGAAAGGATGAAAATAATTGCGCGCCGCAAGAAGGCTTGACCTGAACGCGCGAGCATTGTACGCTTGAGCATCATGAAAGACCTCACGCTCCGTCAGCAGGAAATTTTGGGCTTCATCCAGTTGCACCAGCGCACGCACGGCTATTGGCCGAGCATTCGCGACATCCAGGCGCATTTCAAGTTCGCCAGCACCAATGCCGTCATGGGCCACCTGCGCGCGCTCGAGCGCAAAGGCGCCATCTCGCGCGTGGCCGGGCAGGCGCGGGCCTTTCGCGTCACCCACGACCCGGCTGAGACGCCCCCCTTCGACGCCCTCGACGTGGTGGACATCCCGGTTTACGGCAACATCGCCGCCGGCTACCCCGATGGCATCGAGCCGGGCGGCGAAATCGGCCGGCTGCAAATTGACGTGAACACCGCGGGCGTGCGCCGCGCCCGCCGGGCCTTCGCCCTGAAAGTGCGCGGCGACAGCATGATGGACGTCGGCATCTTCGAGGGCGACATCGTCATCTTCGAGCCCGGCCTGGCCAAGGACAACGATATCGTGGCCGCGCTGATTGACGGCGAGACGACGCTCAAGCGCTTCGTCCAAAAGCCCGGCCGCCACCCGTTCCTCAAGGCCGAAAACCCGAAATACCCGCAGTTGCATCCCGTTTCCGAGCTGGTCATCCAGGGCGTGGCCAAGGCCGTCGTGCGCAGTTTGTAAGCCTTCCTGGCTTGCGGATTTTCTCCGGGACGACCATACCAGTGGGGATGGCCACGGTATCACCAAGTCTTGCCCCAGTCTCCTGGGAGCGCATGATTCACGCCGTGGAAAAGGTGCGCGAACGTCTCCTGCGTGCGGCCCGCGCCTTGCAGGGCGCGGGCATCCCTTATGCCGTGGCCGGGGGCAATGCTGTCGCCGCCCATGTTTCAAAAATCGACGAGGCGGCCGTGCGCAACACCCGCGATGTGGACATCGTGCTGCGCCGCGCGGACCTGCCCGCCGCCCGGCGGGCGCTGGAATCCGGCGGTTTTGTTTACCGCCGCGTGGCCGCCTTGGGCCAGCCCGGGGGTATGGATGCGTTTTTGGACGGCCCCGCCGCCAGTGTGCGCGACGCCCTGCACATCGTGCCCGCCGGTGAAAAGGTGCGGCCCGAGCATTTGTTGCCCGCGCCCGACGTGACCGAGTCCGAACCGGGCGACCAATTCCGGCTCGTGACCCTCCCCGCGCTGGTGCGCATGAAACTCACGAGTTTTCGCGACAAGGACCGCACGCACCTGCGCGATTTGATTGAGCTGGGCCTCGTGGACGTCTCGTGGTATCCGCAACTGCCCCCCGCCCTGGCCGAACGGCTGAAGCTTCTGGTGGATAATCCCGAATGAATTCAATTTTTCCATGCCCAAAGTCGATCTCGAACTCGTCAAATTGATTCTCCAGCGCAACGTGCCGGATGTGCGGCAGGTGGCGCAGATCCTCGAAGACCTGCACCAGGAATTGCAGGCTTTGGTGGACGAGGAGAAGCCGCCGCCGGTCAAGAAGCAGTACGTCATCCTGCTGTCCGACCCGCGCGGGCACCTCGACGGCCGGGACTTCACCGGCTGGGTCGTGCAAATTCCCGAGGACGAAAGCCCGGCCACGACCGAGGACAAGCTCATCCGCGCCGCCTACGATTTCAACGCCACGCCCAAGGGCCGCCGCCTCGCGCTCAAGACCATCGGCGAAGTCTGCGAGAACCTGCCCGCGCGCTTCCTCAAGGAGCAGCAGGCGTGGGTGCGCACCAAGGAGCCGGTGCTGGTGGTGGTCAGCCGCAACAAAATTCCTACCGCCACGCTCCAGAAAGTGGGCCGCGGCGCGGGAGATGATTAATTGTCGTCTGTTCGCCCGCTGCCTACTGGCCGCTCGGGCTGCTGTTGGGCACGGTGGTCGTGTTCGAACTGGTGCTCGGCGGGAGCCAGCCTTGCTGCTGGTAGAATTTTTCGATGTAGTCGGCAATGCCGTCCGCGGTGCTTTCGGAAATGCTGCCGGTGCCGCTTTGCGACTGACGGTAGCCGGAAACGCCCGCGCCGATGGCCGCTGTGCCGGTGACCGCCGCGCCCGCGACGCCCCCAACCAGGATGCCGGGCGACGAACCGGTGTCCGCTTGGGTGTGGAACATCAAAAGGGGCGGATTCTGGGGCTCGTCGAGGTCGCGCAACTGGGCCTGCGCTTCGAGATTGGCCGCGCCGACGCCCAGGCCGATGACGATGCGCTTCGATTTGCTGCCCTGGTCAATGGTCAGGAACTGGCCGGTGAGCAGCAGCGAGTTGGTCATGCCATCCTGATAATAGCCCGCGGAAGTGGCCGGAATCTTTTTGTCCTGCAGGGCCTTGACGATGCCCTTCTGCAAGTCCGTGGCGGCCTGCAGCTCGGCGGAGGAAACCTGGTTCGTGGTCTGGTAGGGATTCTCCTGCGTATTCTGGGGGTTGAACAGCCCGCCCAGCAGGGAGCCGCGCTGGTGTTGCAGGATCGGCTGCCCGTTCGACAGGCGCGTGAGCGGGCCACCCGGATCAACCTGGACGTGCGCAGCTTCCGTGGCGAAGGGCGCCACATAGATGGTCGGCGGCAGGCCGCCCGAGCTGAGTCCGGCGGGAACCTGGGTCGTCGTTCCCTGAATCGGGGTTACGTTTGCGTGGTTGCAGCCTGCCAGGCCCAGGGTGAAAAGCGTGGCGAGGAAGCCGGTCAGACAACGAGCGGGGAGGGAACAGGGATGGTTCATGTGAGGGTAAGGGAAGACGGA
>JBEKZN010000046.1:0-8632 GCA_049509815.1 Opitutales bacterium | reverse complement strand
CACGAAAATAGCTATTATGCTTCCGTAACCGCTAAGGTATCACCACACCCACCACGGTACAAACTGCCCCGTATCGCCCTTTTTCAGAATCACCACGCTCACTGTCTGCCCCACCCGCAATGGCAGCCCGTGCGGCTGGTAATTCAGCTTCACCCGCACCGGAAACCGCTGCGCCAGCAGTACCCAGTCAATGGTCGGTGAAATATTCGGCAGCAAATCCGTCGGGCTCCCGTCCTCGCGGTAAATCGCCCACCCGATGCTGTGCACCACCCCATCCATCTTCTGCCCGTTATACCCCAGCAGTTGCACCACCGCCGAGTCCCCCACCTGGATGTTCCCGATCTCCGTTTCCGGAAAATACCCATAGACATAGAAGCTGTCCGTGTCCACCAGCGCCATCAACGGCGTTCCCGCCGTCACATACGTCCCCACCGCCAAATGCATGTTGGTCACGTAGCCGTTCACCGGCGAAACCACCTTCGTGTAACTCAGATTCAACCGGTCTAGGTCCAGTTGTGCCTGCGCCGCCGTTTCCGCCGCCGCGTCCTCCTTGTACGCCGCGTTCGCCTGCTGGTAATCCTCAATCGACACAAACTGCTGCTCCACCAGCGCCTTGCGCCGCAGCGCCTCCCGCTGCGACTCAATGGTCTTCGTGTGCGCCAGCGCCAGTTGCGCATCGTCGCTGGCTACCATCGCCGCAAACGTCGAGGGATCTATCTCAAACAACATGTCCCCCTTGTGCACATACTCGTTGTCCTTCACCGACACCTTGATCATCGGCCCGCTCACCCGCGCCGCAATCCCCACGATGTCCGCCTGCACCTGCCCGTCCCGCGTCCACGGATACACCTGGTACTCCTGCCACATCTTGAAAGCCAGCCACAGCGCCGCCGCAGTCACCTCGCACGTCAGCGCAATCCGGAAGACCAGAACGGCAAACTTCCCCAGCTTCCGGCCCCAGCCCGGAGGGCGCGCGGCTGGCATAGCCGGCGGCGCCACCGGCGCTGCGCGGGTGGCCTCGGACGGCGCCGTGTTTACCTCGGCAGCAGCCATAATCCCAAAAGCGTGTAAATCAGACAGTAGAAACTCAAAGTGAACAGCGGAGGATGCCACACCCATCGCGCCAGGTTAAACTGGTCCGCCACATAAAGCAGCGCCACCGCCACGACTGCTGCCACCACCGCCAGCGCCAGCGGCGCGCAGATGTACAACTGCCCCACCACCACGTTCGGCGGCAGGGTCCAGTTCAGCCAATCGAAATAGTGCGTGCTCGAATTCAATCACCTGTTCCATGCACCATCCCCGCCGCCGTCTCAATCCAAAACCGCTCCGCCAACCCCACAAAGCAATTGCCTGTCCCCGCGATTTTGCCCCACCCTCCCGGCGTCGCGTCCCCTTCTCATGTCTCCC
Source organism: Opitutales bacterium (assembly GCA_049509815.1). Classification (GTDB taxonomy): domain Bacteria; phylum Verrucomicrobiota; class Verrucomicrobiia; order Opitutales; family JABDGR01; genus CAZDAQ01. The sequence continues at coordinate 7,222 of JBEKZN010000046.1, read as the reverse complement.
GCCCTCATGCGTCTGATTGCGGCCTTCCGCCTCAGCTTCTGCGTGCTCGCCGGCATCGGCATCTCCCTGGCGTTGAACTGGCCCAAGCCAGAGTGGGCCGCCATTGCCTCCCTGGTGATGAACCTGCCGTTCCTCGGCGCGACTCTCGAACGCGGCCTGACGCGCTTTCTCGGCACCGTGGCCGGCGCCTTCATCGGCCTCTGGTTTGTCACCGCCTTCGGCGAACACCAGATGCTCTTTCTCGTCTTCGTCTTCTTCTTCGGCAGTTGGTGCCTCTACATGGGCCAGGGCTCCCTGTACCCCTATTCCTTCATGCTCGGCGCCGTCACCGCCCTCATCGTCGCCCTCCCCGCCATCAACGCCGGCCAGACCGCCCCCTACGAGGTCTGGCAAAACGCCCTCTACCGCACCCTCGAAACGACGCTCGGCATCACCATCTCCACCATTGTCCAGTCCATCGTCTGGCCCAATTACGCCGGCCCCAAGCTTCGCGCCCTCATGGACAATGTCCTCAATTTCTCGCACAAACTCGCCTCCACCTGCTTCCAGGACCAACTCGCCGCCCGCCGCTCCGACCCCGCGCTCGCCCAGCAAGCCCGCGAAATCACCGGCCTCCTCGTCGGCAGCGGTCCGCTTTTCAACTTCGCCCAGCGCGACACCCGCTCCGTCCGCCGCCATCGCCATGCCTACGCCACCGCTCTCGAGGAGCTTCACGCCCTCCTCGCCTCCGTTTGCGAGCTATTCCTCGGCCTCGATCCCCCGCCTCCCGCACTTGCCACCGAGAATCTCGCCCCCGCTCTCACGCGCATGGCGGAAACCGTGCGTGCCGAACTCGCCACCCTCCGGAACGCTTGGAGCACCGGCGCCTACCGGCTCCCGCCGCCCGCCGACTTCCCCGCCGCCGATGCTGCCTTCATTCAAGACTATGACCACTCCCGCCGTCTGCCGCATGTCACCGCCGGCGAGATGATTCGCCTCATGGGCGTGCGCACCGCCCTCGGTGATATCTGGCAATCGCTCTGCGCCCTGCGCCTCAGTCTCGCCGCCGCCAACGGCCCCGAACACCTTCAGGAAAATCTCCCTGCTCGCCTCGAAGCACCCCCGGTCTCACCCACCGCGGCCAAATACCGCCTGCACCTCGCCATCAAGGCCGGCCTCGCTGTCACGATCGGCAGCTACCTTTATCTTTTCACCAACGTTCCTGGCGGCTTTGCGCTGCCCGTGGCCGCTCTTTTCTTCGTGGTCATCACCGTTCTCGCCCGCTATCAGCCCAGCTTCATCCTCAACGCCGGCATGATCTTCGGCAGCCTCATGGCGGGCGTCGAACTCTACTGGATTTTCCCGCACCTCGACAGCTTCTTCTCGCTCAGTTTGGCCCTCCTGCCTGGCCTGCTGTTCTGGGGCTGGGTCGGCGGCGACCCCCGTTACATCGGCGTCAGCACGCTCGGCTGCGTCCTCTACATCTACAGCTTTGCCCTCACCGATCAGGGCCAAACCTACAGCCTCGAAACCTACGTCGGCTTTGTCGTCGGCGAAGTCGTCGGCACCACCATGGCGACCGCCTGCCTCGTCGTGATCTGGCCGCTCTACCCCCAGCGCGAAGTCCGCCTCCACCTCGCCCGCTTCTGGCAATGCGCCCACGACCTCATTGAAGCCTACTCCTTCGAATTCCCCTGGTCCCGGGAACACACCGAAGAAATCCGCATCCTCGAACACTCCATCCTCATCCTGCCCAGCCAGGCCGCCGCCTGGGCCGGCGACCTCCGCCCCAGTCGCTTTCCCCCTCCCTTTCGCGCCCGCCTCTCCGCGCACCTCGCCGCCGCTCAAAGCCTCGGCATGCAAATCCGCGCCCTTGCCCTCGCCCGCGAAAAAATTCACGCGTTCCCCCTCTATCAGGAAGTCATCCCGGCCTTCCGGGCCATTCGTGCCGCCGCCCTTGTTGAGCTCGCTGCTTTCCATCAATCCTTCATCGACCACGCCCCGCCCTCGCCTGCCACCGACATCCTGGCCCAATGCCGCGCCCTCAATCAACACATGGAGGAACTCCGCGCCACCGGCCACACCTTCATCTACACCCCCGACGAAATCGGCGCCATCCTGGCCGCCATCGCCCGTTACCACGACCTCGCCCGCGACCTCCATGCCGCCCGCGAAGCCCTCCGCGAATCGGACTACGTCGCGCTCGGCCGCGAATGGTTCCTCTAGTATCCACTTATCGGATACATCCCGCCGTCATTTCCGCCCGCCCCTGCCTCACTGCGCCGTCCCCGTGATCACCGTCTGCCCGGCCGGCGGCGTCGTGTACTTGATCGCCTCGCCCACGATAATCCGCTGGTCCACTGCATCGAGAGACTGATCATACCACGCCCCGGTTACCGGCGCTCCCACCTGCTTCTTGTCGTCCTTCACGATCACCACCGCGTCCGCGCCCAGCTTGGCCGCGCCCGCTTGCAGCGCCGCCTCAATGTCCGCCTTCGCCATGTTCCCGCTCGACGGCTGTACCCGCACCTGGCCCAGGCGCACATTCGCCTGTGCCGGTGCCGTGGTCAAAACCTGCACCTGCGCTGGGTCAGTCGGCGGATAAGTCGGCCCCGCCGCCACCGGAGTGACTTGTGTCTGCACCGTCTGGCATCCCGCCAGCATCGTCAAAAATATTCCCGCCAACAGGCCGGCACCCAACCGCAGAGCAATATTCATAGTCATGAAGAAATGGTGGTCTCTTTTCCGATTTACCCCCGGCCGCATGACCTGTCAGCAAAATTTTCGCCTTCATCTGCACCCCTGGTGAAATCGGCCCCATCCTTGCCGCCAGGCATTTGTCGGTCAAACACCCTGCCGTTTCGGAATTTTGCATTCCGCATTCCAAATTCTGCGTTCCTCACGGCGTGTACTTGATCGCTTCCCCGACAATCACCCGCTGCTGCACCGTGTTCAAGGTCCGGTCATACCACGGCCCGGTGATAAACGCCCCGGTCTGGTGCTCGCTGTCCTGCGTGATCTGCACCGCGTCCGCCCCCAGCTTCGCCGCCGCCGTTTGCAGCGCAGCCTGAATATCCTCTTTCGGCACGTTGTCGCTCGCCGGCAGCGCCTGCACCTGGCCCAAAGCCACGTACGGACGCGTCGGCGCCGCCGTCAAAATCTGCACCTGCGCCGGGTCCGTGGACGGGTACGTCGTTCCCACCAAGGCGGGCGTCACCTGCGTCTTGACCGGCGCCTGGCATCCCGCCAGCAACATTACAAAAATCCCCGCCAGGAGGCCCGTCATCAATCGCCGTGCGGTGTTTATCGTCATGAGAAAATTGCGAGGCTTTCGATTAATCCCTCACCGCTCCTCCTGTCAGCAAAATTGTGCCTTCATCCGCTCATCATTTCGTCCGTCACCCGGTCCTTTTTCCTTCACCCCTCCAGCCGCGTTCGCGCCGTCGCCACGTCCGGAAATCGCGGAAAATACGGCGCAAACCCCGCCAGCTCCAGCACCACCACCACCGCTTCCGGCACCGCCGCCAGCGCCAGCGCCCCCTCGCTTCGCTTGCAAAAAACCTCCACCCGCAGAAGCAGCTTCAGCCCGTCGCTCGCCAGCAGTGTCACCGCCGCCAAATCCAGCACCAAAAATCGCCGCCCGGACTGCACCAAATTCTCGAACTCCGTCTCCAGCAGCCGCGCCGCCGCCGAATCCACCCGCCCGCTCAACGCCACCACCGCCAGCGTCTCGGTCTTTTCTAGGATTTCAAACATGGTTAAAATGCCGGCGATTTGTTTCTCATCCTGTCCATCCCGTTCCTCCTGTCAAAAACTCTTCCGTTTTTTCCTCACTTCCTCCTCAAGCCACCGTAATCGTCTTCAATAGCGCCGGGTAAAGCTCGTGCAGCACCACGGCCGCCTGCGCCCGGTGCTCCGGCGAAAGCTCCGCCGCCGCCAGCAGCAGCGCATCCAGCGCGTCCGCCGGCAACTCCGCGTACAACGGCACCAAATACGCTCGCAGCAGCGGCTCGCGCTCCGGGTCCGTCAGCGCCGCCGCCAGCAAATCCACCGCGCGCGGCCACATCGCGTCTCCCGAACGCCCAGTGGCCAGAAACGCCAGCGCCGCCAGCGCCTGCAGTTCCCCGTCGCCATGCCTCATGAGTTCCACAAACGCCGCCGCAAACGCATGCGTCGGCAGCCGCGCCGCCGCCATCAGGCCCGCCCGCACGTCCGCCGGCGTGCTGCTCGCCAGCAGCGCCGCCAGCGTCGCCTCGGCCGCCTGCTGCGCCCACGGCACCGCGCGCCACAACGCCCGCGCCGTCGCCGCCCGCACCGCCGGACGCTCGTCGTTCAAGTACGGCCGCAGCACGTCCTCCAGCCCCGGGAGCCGCAAGTCCGCCAGCGTATCGACCACGTGGATGCGCACCTCCTCCGTCGGGTCCGCCAGCAAATCCTCGATGAGCGCCGTTGCCCGCGGCGTGTCCGCCGTCTCCAGCAGCAGCCGCGCCGCCTCCGCTCGCACCGCCGGCGCCGCGTCCTGCTTCACCGCCGCGCTCGCCCGACGCTGCAGCGCCATCCAATCCTTCGGATGCTTGCGCGCCATCGAACGATGGAAGCTCCGCGCCGCGTGCAGCCCCGCCTGCCGCATCGCCGGATCGGGATCTTCCACCAGTTTCGCGATATGCCCGAACGTCTCCGCATAGTGCATCCGCGCCAGGGCCCGGAGCGCCAGCCGCCGCACCTCGACTTCCCCCTTGCCGGCCAGACTCTCCAGCTGCGCCAGCGCCGTCGGATGCCCGCGCTCCTCCAGCGCCTCGACCGAATCCAGCAGCGTCCGCCGGTCCGGATGGTCCAAATTTTCAATCGCCGCATCCACGTACGCATGCCGCACCCTCAGTGCGATAAACAGGTACACCGCGCAAAACGCCAGCCCCACCAGGCTCAGCCAATGGTAGCCCCACGGATGCCCGCCCGGCACCGATTGCCCCTTGAAGAAAAATTCCAGCACCAGCAGCACCACCCCGCCCAGCATCCCCCCAATCGGATTGATGATCCCGTCCACAAATCCCCGCGCCCGCCCCCGCCAGCCCGCCGGCACCGCGTTGAACGCCAGTTGAAACGCGCTCTGGTGGAACGCGTCCTCGATGAATTCCCACGAAAACCGCAGGTACAACCCCGGCCAGAACGTGAAGCTCGCCAGCACCGCCGCGTAACCCGACAGCCCCGCCACCGGCTCCAGCAGCAAACTCCGCCCCACGCCTAGCCGCCCGAGCACCTTGGGCGCGATCACAAATTGCGCGAACAGGCAAACCACGTTGTACCCCGCCGTGTAATACCCGAACCACTGCCCCAGCTTCTTCTCGCCCCCGAACACTTCGTTCATGATCCGCGCATACTGGAAATCGTGGATCTGGCTGCACACCCAGAACACCAGCGTCATCGCCGCCAGCAACCCCACCAGCCGCGACTGCAGGCAATACCTGAGCCCCTCGCGCAGCGTCGGCGGCCGCTCATCGTGCGGCGCCGCCTCCGTGTGCCCGCGCGGCCGCGCCTTCCCGCCCTGCAGTTCCACCCCGAAATAGCGCACGATGATCCGCGTCATCGGCACCACCAGCAAAATCGAAATCGCCCAACCCAGCACGCACACCTCCAGGTTGAAAAAATGCGTCAGCGGCGCCACCAGCAACCCGCCCATCAGCCCGCCGATGGACTTTGCCGTCGTGATGATCGGGTACACCCTCCGCCCCTGGCTTGGCCGGAAAATGTCGTTGAACATCGACCACGTCTGCGCCTTCAGCGTGGACTTGCTCAACCCGTGCGCCGCGATCCCCATCGCCAGAAAAAACAGCAGCGCCGGCGAGATCCCTTTCTGCACATGCCCGATGATAAGCACCCACGACCCCAGCATCAGCCCGCCCAGAATCCACGCCGTCCGCGTCAACGCATGGTCCCGCCGGATCGAGTCCGCCAGCCGCAAATAAAAAAACGACGACATCAGCCCCAGGAAATTCGCGAACAGGTACGCCGCCGGCATTGCGTTCACCCCCACCCGCTTGATCAGCATCGCCTGCAGCCCCGCCCACCCCAGCGCATTACCTGCCGACAGCAAGGCGTTCAGCGACCACGCCAATGACACCTTGAGCCGCTCATCGCGATGAATGTCGAAAAACCGCATGTCGGTGGGGTACGCGCCTCAACCCCGGCGCGCCCCCGCATCTTGCCCAACCCCACGCCCGGTTAAAGCTCGAAAATCGCATGATCCAATCTGCCTGAATACAATTCGATTTTCACATCCGCGTCTCCGCGCAAATATTTTCTTTTTCCTACCCCAGCCATTTCTCAATAAACGCCTTCGATTCCCGCACCTGCTCGCTGCGCAGCTTTGGGCTCAGCTCCACCACCACGATGTGCTCCGGCTTCACGTACTTCCGCACCATCGCCCAATCCACCGACCCCGTCCCCGGCTGCTGGTGGTCCTTCCCCTCCGCGCTCACGTCGTGCAGGTGGAACCCCATCAGCCGCGCGTGATTCTTTTCCAGAAACTCCGCGTGCTTCAGCACCCCTTCCTTCTCCTTGATCCGCGCGTGCCCCACGTCGTGCCACCCGCCGCACACCCCCAGCGCCTCCACGCTCGCCAAAAAACTCTCCATGTCCTCGTCCAGCGGCAACTCCAGCAGTCCCTCGCGATTCTCGACCCCGAACTTCACCCCGCACACCCTGGCCTTCTCCGCCAGCTCGGTGAACCCCTCGCGCACTCGCCCATAATGCTTCGGCCCGGCCTTGCGCAGCTTCGCCAGCAACTTCCCCAGCGCCAGCGTGTATTCCGCGTTCTCCGCCAGCGGCGTGGCCGAGTCTTTCGCCTGCGTCGTCAGCCGGTTCACCTTCGACGCCGGGTTGAAAAAAAAGAAAAACTCGCTCCCGCAATGCAGCACCATCACCTTCGCCCCCACCCGCTGCGCAAACTCCAGCGACTGCCCCGTGTACCGCCGCCACAGCTCCCGCTCGCCCGGGTTCGGCGAGCTCGGCTGGTACGCGTTCGGCGCCGGCACCATGATCCCCGCCGGCAGCGGGCAGAAATTATGCGTCGTGCTCACCTTCACCACCCCCTCCGCCACCGCCTTTAAAATGCCCGGCACCAGCGTCATCCGGATCCCATGGCTCAGCTCCACATACTCAAATCCCAGCTCCGCCATCTCCTTCAACATCACGTAGCCGTCTTCGTGCCGGTTCGAGCACCAGCAGGTGGACAACGATAAAATCG
>JBEKZN010000045.1:0-8695 GCA_049509815.1 Opitutales bacterium | reverse complement strand
CTCCACCAAACGCCCCCGCCGCATCGACTGGACCACCAGCGCCGCCCTCCGCATGGACAAACGCGCCCTCCCCAACCTCTCCGCCAAAACCTCCGCCGCCCTCCTTAAAGACAGCCAAGATCACACCTTCGACCACAACCAACGTGCCCTCGCCGAAGCCACCCGCCTCAAACCCCTCTCCTAAATCCGCTATGCCAAAGGAAATAGAAATTGAGCTGCTAGGTTTTGACCGCAGGTCGGTTGATCGAAATGCTCCCATTCCAGCAGGTCTTTGCATTCACGGCTTTGCTGCTTCAGCATCCAAGGGCGTTGGTGTCGACTCGGCTAATGCTGCGGTAAGTTTTGTCCTTGAGGTCGCTGCAGGAGTTAAGGCTCTTTCTCTTCGCCGTCTTCTTCGCGTCCTGAGCGCCTTTGCGGTGAACCCATCGCATCTGCTTTTTCGCCCTTTTTCCAACAAAAAATCCACCTTTCACCCCCCCTTTCTTCCCAACCAAGCACTAAGTCACTAAGCACCAATATACTTACGCATCGCTCCCAAAACAACCAACGCAGCCAACCGATCCAACCCATCAAACGCAGCCAACGCATCAAACGCAGTCCTACCGCCTATGCCCCATCCCTGCTATACTCGCCGGCATGAAACCACCCACGCCATCCACCCAACGACTAAGGACCAAGGACTCAGGACTACGGACTCCCGACCATGGACCAAGAACTACGAACCAAGCACCAGGAACCAAGCGCCAACCGCCCTCCGCCAACCGTAAACCGCAAACGGTAAACTGTAAACGGCCAACCCCGCGCTTTCAAAAAAGCGCCGCCGCCACCGCGATCTGCAGCACCGCCGCCGTGCTCACCGCCGCCACCGTGATCTTCGCCGCCGTCGCAAAATTCTTCGCCTCCGTGAACGTCACGATCATCCACAGCAGCAGCGCCCCCACCACCATCCAGTCCCCCTGCAGCATGTGGATGATGTCATAATACGTGTTTCCGCTCAGCAGCGAATACATCCCCTGGTACAGCAGCGCCGTCACGAACGACACCCACACCACGTCCCGCCAAATCACCGGAAAATCCTTCCGCATGAACGCCACCTTCAGCACCACGCTCATGAACAGCGTTGACGTCCCCAGCCCGATCGCAAACGCCACCCACGGATTCTGCTTCGGCGGCGGCGGCCCCATCGTCACCTTCCCCATCCCCGGCACATCCACCGTGCCATTCATCCCCGCCGCCTGCAACAACTGCGCCGCCTCCGGCGGCAGCGTCGGATTCGCCGCCTCATCCACCATCGCCGTGTCCGCATCCTCCTTCGCCGCTCCCGCCCCGCCACTGCCCGTGCTCGTGCCCGGCTTCGCCGCCGCCGCGGACGCCACCGCGCTCGGCAGCACCTTCGTCGGCGTCACCCCGCCCGAAGTTCCTCCACCCGCCACCACAGTCGTCGGTGCCATCACCACCGCCACCGCGTGGCCGGTCGTCCCCGGCACCGGAGCCGTCGTAACCGGAGCTACCGGCGCAGTCGCCACCGGAGTCGGAGCCACCGGCAACAGCGTCGGAGCTGCTACCGGCGCAGGCGACCCCGCCCCACCCGTCCCCTCCGTCACCGTCACCGTCGCCGTGGACGCCGTCGGCACGACCGGTGCCGCTGCCGGCACATTCCCCGTCGTCACGGTACCCGCCGCCACTCCCGCCGGCGCCACCGTATTCGCCCCCGACGTAACCGCCACTGGTGCCGCACTCGGCGCAGCCGCCCCAGCCCGCAACGCCGCTGGCACCGGCCCCTCGATATCCGTCACGATCCCGTCCCGCAGCTCGATCCGCACGCCCCCGCCATATTGCAAAAACTCCCGCGTCCCCATCTGCACGGTCGAGTTCGGCCAGCCCAGCGCCGCCACCACCTGCGCCCGCGTCAAATTATCCCGCCATTGCGCCCACGCCACCCCGCACACCCACCAAGCCAGTAGCCCCAGCCACAGCCCCCGCCAGGCTCTCCCCCCGCCCATGGCATTTGCCCGCGACATGATTCCCATGAAGCCAGCGTCCCCCGCCCCGCTTGTCAATCACGCTCCACGCTGGCCTTTGCCCGCGCGCGCCGGTAGCGTCCCCCCTGCGCGCCATGCCCAGCCCACCACGAGTAGTCATCGCCGGCGGCGGCGCGGCCGGATTCTTTGCCGCCCTCGCCTGCGCCGAAGCCTGCCCCGCCGCCGACATCCAGATCTTCGAACGCAGCCCCGAAGTCCTCGCCAAAGTCCGCGTCTCCGGTGGCGGCCGCTGCAACGTCACCCACGCCTGCTTCGACCCCGCCGAGCTGGTGAAAAACTACCCCCGTGGCGCCCGCGAACTGCTCGGCCCCTTCCACCGCTTCCAACCCCGCGACACCGTCGCCTGGTTCGAAGCCCGCGGCGTCCCGCTCAAAACTGAAGCCGACGGCCGCATGTTCCCCGTCACCGACTCCTCCCAAACCATCATCGACTGCCTCACGCACGAAGCCGCGCGCCTCGGCGTGAAAGTCCGCACCGGCTGCGGCCTCGCCGAGGTGCTGAAAAAAGACGACAGCGTCTTCCGCGTCTGGCTCACCGAGGACGGCACCGTCGAGTGCGACAGCCTGCTCCTCGCCACCGGCGGCTCGCGCGGGCTCAAAGGCCACGGCCTCGCCACCGCCCTCGGCCACACCCTCGAGCCCCCCGTCCCCTCACTCTTTACCTTCCACGTGGACGACCCGCGCCTGCGCGGCCTCGCCGGCCTGTCCGTGCTGCTCGCGCGCGCCCGCGTCCCCGGCACGCCGCTCGACGAAACCGGCCCGCTGCTCATTACCCATTGGGGCCTCAGCGGCCCGTGCATCCTGCGCACTTCGGCCTGGGGCGCGCGCCTCCTCGCGGAAAAAAATTACCAGTTCCCGCTCCACCTCCAATGGCTGGCCGACCACGACCACCGCCGCATCGCCGCCGTTTTCCAGGACATGCGTGCACACCACCCCCGCAAACACGTTGCCAGTTGGTCGCCGCTCGGCCTGCCCCAGCGTCTCTGGGAACGCCTCGCCTCCGCCGCCGGTCTGGCCGCCGACACTACTTGGGCCGCGCTATCGAAGGACGCCGCGCTCGCCTTCGCCCGCGAGCTCTGCGCCGGCGAGTACCACGTCACCGGCAAAAGCATGTACAAGGAGGAGTTTGTCACCTGCGGCGGCGTGCCGCTTAAGGAAGTCAATTTCCGCACCATGGAAAGCCGCCTGTGCCCCGGCCTCCATTTCGCCGGCGAAGTGCTTGACCTCGACGCCATCACCGGCGGCTTCAATTTCCAGGCCGCGTGGACCACCGGCTGGCTCGCCGGCAAAGCCATGGCCGGGCCGCCGGCTTGACCAATGCCGACGGAAAATTCGGACTCGCGGGATTGACGATGACTTTGCGGTGCGCGGGTGAAACCAGGATGTCCATGTCCTCCATGGGCACCGCGCCCAAAAGCACTTCGTCACCCATCACGAGCGCCCCGCCATAACACCGGCGCCCTTCAAACACTATGGTGATCGGGCCAACATACGGCACCAGCCGCACGCTGCCGTCCGCCAGTGTCGCCTCGCGCTGGTCGCCTTCTTCCAACTGCAACTGCGCGGCCACATGTTGCGGTATGCATAGCATCATCGCCCCGGTGTCCACCATCGCCTTGACCGTAAGAGGCTGCAATCCGGGTAATCGCGGATTGGACAATTTGATTTCCGCATGAACGTAGCCCATGCCGTAAGGATACTCCCTTATCCCTTCCTGCCAAGCGCTTAGTAAAACCTCCGCACCACGCTTCCAATCCGCGTAAATCTGCGTAATCTGTGGTTAAAACTCTTCCTGCCTCTTCCATGCTCCGCTCCATCAACCCCGCCACCGGCGAGCAACTCGCCGAATTTCCGCCGCACACTGTCGTCGAGATTTGCGAAGCCGTCGAGGCCGCCCACGCCGCTTACGAATCGTGGCGAAAAACCAACCTCGCTGCGCGCGCCGGTTGTTTCCGCGCGCTGGTTACCCGCCTGCGTGAACGCCGCGGCCATCTCTCCCGCCTCGCCGCCGAGGAAATGGGCAAGCCTGTCGCCGAAGGTTGCGCCGAAGTGGAAAAGTGCGCGTGGCTGTGCGAGTATTTTGCGGAGCACGGCCCGGCCATGCTCGCCGATCAGCCGGTGGACATCGGCGCCCGCGAGAGTTTCGTCACTTTTCAGCCGCTCGGCGTCATCCTCGCCGTGATGCCGTGGAACCTGCCTTTCTGGCAGGTGCTGCGCGCGGGCGTGCCCATCCTGCTCGCCGGCAATGCCCTCGCGCTCAAGCACGCGTCGAACGTCCCGCGCTGCGCGCTCGCCCTCGAGCATCTTTTTCGTGAAACCGGCTTTCCCGAAGGCCTCGTGCGCGTGCTGCTGTCCGGGCCGGACGGCGCGGCCGTGGCCCTCGCGCATGAGCGCACGCGCGGCGTGACCCTCACCGGCAGCGCCGCCGCCGGCGCGCAACTGGCCGCCCTCGCCGGCACCGTGCTCAAAAAATGCGTGATGGAACTCGGCGGCAGCGACCCCTACCTCATCCTCGAGGACGCCGACCTCGACCTCGCCGCGCGCCTCTGCGCCACCGCGCGCTGCCTCAACGCCGGGCAAGTCTGCATCGCCGCGAAACGCTTCATCGTCATCGAAAGCGTGCGCGCCGAATTCGAGGACAAGCTGCTCGCTCAACTGCGCGAATGGATTCCCGGCGACCCGCTGCACCCGGACACCAAGCTCGGCCCGCTCGCCAAGCCCGAAGCCCGCGCCGAACTGCAAAAGCAGGTGGACGCCAGCGTGGCCGCGGGCGCGACCCTGCGCCTCGGCGGTTCGCCCGTGCCCGGTCCGGGCAATTTTTACCCGCCCACGCTGCTCACCGGCGTGCGCCCAGGGATGCCCGTCTTCGACGAGGAAACCTTCGGCCCGGTCGCCGCCGTCATCTCCGCGCGCGACGAGGACGAAGCCGTCGCCCTCGCCAACCAGCACCGCTACGGTCTCGGCGCGGGTATTTTCACCCGCGACCTCGCGCGCGGCCGCCGCCTGGCCCGCGAAGCCCTCGACGCCGGCGCCTGCGTCGTCAACGACTTCGTGAAAAGCGACCCTCGTCTGCCCTTTGGCGGCGTCAAGCAATCTGGCTACGGTCGCGAGCTGGGCCTGTTCGGCATCCACGAATTCGTGAACATCAAAAGCGTGGTGGTGCGCTGAGCGCGCGGCCTTTTTGCTTGCGCGGACGGCCCGTGCGCGCGATATTTTCCCTCTGCCCCGGATCGGCCCTTCGCTTGCGGCCTCCGGCGTGCTTCAGGAGAGGTGGCCGAGTGGTCTAAGGCGCTGGTTTGCTAAACCGGTGTAGTGCCAAAAGCGCTACCGAGGGTTCGAATCCCTCCCTCTCCGCCATTAACTCACTGATAGCAAGTGAGTTAATGGAGATGCGAAGCTAGGTTGCCGGTTGACGTGGCAACCTAGATATGAAACACAATAATACGTTCGTTGTCCGTCGGTTTGAAAATCGGAACAGTGTGATGTCTTGGCGGGTCGCTGGTTTTTTGCACGGCGTCCGCGTTCGCAAGAACTTCAAATCGAAGGAAGAGGCCGCCGCTGAGAAGGCCACTCTCGAATTGAAGGCGATGCAGGCTACGTCCGGTCTGCAATCCGTAACCACGTTTCTCGCTGCTGATCAGTTGCGGGAATCTGAGGCGGCTTTTCGCCGCCTCCAAAATAATCCCCATTCGCTGACTTTCTATCTCGAATATGCGCTGACAAATTATCGCGAGCCAGTGACGCAAAAACTGCTTGCTGAGGCGGTCGCGGAATACGTTGCGGCCAAGCAACACGAGCGCGAACAGGATTTGATTTCTGAGCCATACTTCATTCGCCTGAAACGGGATTTGGTGCGCCTGCAAAAACATTTCCCCGGCGCGACGGTCGCCGAGCTGACAGGGGCACGGCTTATCGAGTATTTTGCGGCTCGTCGTGCTGGGTTCAAAACCTACAACAACCGGCGCGGCATTGTCTCGGGCTTCCTCAAGTTCGCGCTACAACGCGATTGGGTGACGGAAAATCCGTTGCTGAAAATCCCAGCCCATCGGATTCGCCGTCGTCGCGGCGGTGCTGTGACGCTCAATGCGGCCCAGGCACGCGACCTCATGGCGTTCGTGGAGCAACACCACCCCAGCGCTGTGCCGTTCTTCGCACTCTGCCTGTTCGCGGGCATCCGGCCTTGCCTCCGCACGGGTGAGATTCTCCGGCTCAAGCCTGAGCATGTGAAACTCGCCGAGGGCATTATCCGTATTGATGGCGAGGTTTCCAAGGTGCGCGAGCCGCGCATGGTCACGATTCAGCCAAATCTAGCGGCATGGCTGCGTGCCTACCCGCTGGCGAAGTTTCCCATCATCCCGACCAACCTCCAGCATATCCGGGAGAAGGCGGTGGCGAAGTTCAACCTCTCGCATGATGTCATGCGCCATACCTTCATCTCGATGCACGTTGCAAAATACCGCTCCATCGGTGAGGCCGCCCTGCAAGCGGGCAATTCCGAGAGCATCATCCGCAAGCACTACCTCGACCTCAAAAGCCAAGCGGAGGCTGAGCAGTTCTTCGGCATCCTGCCGAAACGACCGGGGCATATTGTCACGGTAGCCACGGCCTTCCCGGTGCCAGTCCCGCCTCTGGCGGTCGCCGTGTGACCCGGTGGGGGGCCTCAAAAACGACATGGTGTGTCGTATTTGAGGTCTTCCGGAAAATTAGGTCAACACTCCACCTGCGGAATGCCGACCCTATTTTGAAGTGCACAGCGGGCCTATAGTAGAGAGGTATAACAAAAATCCACCATGAAAACTCTACCCGATACTCCTACCGAACAAACCGATCCCCGTCAGCAAGTGCAACAAGCTGCACTTGAAATCAACCGCCTTCATGCGGAGGTGGTCAGACTGACAACTGAGTCCAGACAGTCGCTTGTGAGCGCAGTGGCAATTGCCTGGCAGACAGGTCAGCTCCTGCTGGCCGAAAAGAAGCGCGTGCGGCAGAAATGCGGTGGTGCCTGGGGCCTCTGGCTTGAACATAATTTCAAAGGCACGCCACGCACGGCACAGCGGTATATGTGGCTCGCAGAGTGCGAACCTGATGTTTCGTCGTTAAAAGGTCTGAGTCTGCGGCAGGCCTACTTCCGGCTGGGCATCGCTACTGAGCACAAATCTCCGGCAAAATTTGGGCTGTCACTGCAATTGCCGTCACATATTCGGCTGGCAGGCAAACTATTCGATGCCCTCCAGCCATGTGCCGATGTCCGCCATATGACGCCGGAACAACGCGAGGCTTACCGGCAAGACCTCCGCTCTCTCTATAACCGGCTCCGGCCTCTCTTTGAAACCGACACGGCAGGCGCAATGGCGGCAAGGCTGACTGTCAGTCATTAACCAACCGCTATTCCCCACCACCAACCCATAACTGCGCCTCTTCCGCCGCAGTCAAGGTGGAAAGCGAAGCGAACCTTGACGGCGGCGATATAATTGAGGCGCGAGGGGGTGGTTGGAAGGGTCTCTGATGCCTTCGTCGAGATTAATTACACACTGTGTGATGAATCTTAGCGCCAATTTAGCGCTGGAAATGGGAGGCAACCGCAGATCGGTCACACACTGTGTGACCAATCTTTGCGCTAATTCTCTGACGTGAAAGAGAAGGCAAGTGAAGATTGATTACTCACTGCGTAATCAATCTTGGCGCTAATTCGGCGGTGTGAAAGTGAAGGCAGTTGAAGATTGGCTACTCACTGCGTAGCCAATCTTTTTATGGGCCATTTTTCATGGCTTTATTTTTGACCACTGTCCCTATTTTCAGCCCCATCCCGGTTGCGCCATTACTCAGGCCCAAGGGGAGTCACGGGCTGCGAGGCGCGGAGCCGGGCCGGGAGCCTGAGCGGGCCGCCTGGTGGCGGCACGCGAGGCGGACGGTGGCGGAAGTGACTCGCGCCCGGGTCTCCCCAAAGGTGCCAATTTGCCCCCCGCCCTCTTCACGAGGGCGCGGCGCAACCAGGCGGGCGCGGCGCGTTTTCGTGAGGGTCGGAAACCGGCGAGCCTGCCGGGCCGCATTTGGCCTGATTTCAGTAGGTAACGGCCTACGCGGATATGTTCAGTTGACTCCGCAACATAGGTAACGGCGAGCGTCACTTACGCGGATGGCAACCTTCCATTCCAATGGAAGGGGAACTGCGTCCTCCATGATGAAAACGCGACTGCGTTTTCGTAAGTGATTCCCGTCAAATCGGAGGATTTACCATGTTGACTCCAAAACCACAGTTAAATCTGCAACATGCTCGGGAGTATTTTCGCGAGCATTTAAGCGTGGGTGATTATTACGCTGAGGGTGAGAAAGTTTCAGGTGAATGGTTCGGCGAGGCTGCCGAAAAGTTGGGTCTCAAAGGCAAGGTAGGCGAGAAAGAATTCCTGGCATTGTGCGAAGGGTTGAATCCGGGCACCGGTCAGAAATTGACCCTTCGGCAAAATGACAAGCGCCGGGAAGACGGAAAGATGGTGGCCAATCGAAGGGTGTTCTATGACTTCACGATTAGCCCGCCAAAGTCGGTTTCGGTGGTCGCGCTGATGCAGGATGTCCGTATTTTGGAACTGCATAATCAGGCTGTCAAAACGGCGATGGTGGAACTGGAAAAGTTCGCCGGAACGCGGGTGCGGAAGT
>JBEKZN010000044.1:0-8728 GCA_049509815.1 Opitutales bacterium | reverse complement strand
GCCTGCTTGACGGGGCCGTCATTCCAGGCAGGCAGCGGGTCGGCGGCGGTCTGGGCGGCGGCGAAGTTTGTGGCGATGGCCAGCAGCGCGAAGGCGCAAACTAAGAGCCTGATTTTGGGAACGGGATGGGTCGGGTGCATGGCGATGCTGCCCATGGTGTTGAATTTGCGCGCAGTTTCGATGCAAAGAATTTTTGAATTTAGGCAAAACGGGCGTTGCCGCGGGCGGAGAGCGGTGCGTCGGCAAAGAAAACAACGAGCAAGAGAAGGGTGAGGCGGGGGTTCATCGCGGGGTGGGGTGCTTTTAGCGGAGTGGGGGTGGGCGGACAAGTGCTTAGACAAAATGGTTACGGTTGAGCGACGAGTGTGCCAGTGAGATGACGACACATAGAATGGGATTGACGGCAGTTGCCAGATGCGGTTCACGGCGGGATGCGGAGAATTTGGGCAATTTTGATTTTGTTAACGACGACGTGGAGCGCGGGGATGGCGGCGACGGTGGAGTTGGTGCAGTCGGTGCCGTTGGAGACGAGTTTGGCGGAGCCGGGTTTGCGCAGCACGAGCGAGGTGTGGCTGGAGATGGTGCAGGGGGCGAACGCGAGCCTGGACATCGAGCAATTCTATTTGTCAGCGACGCCGGAGGACGGGATTGAGGATCCGGTGATGCTGAAGGTGGACGACGCGATTGGCGCGGCGGCGAAGCGGGGCGTGAGGGTGCGGCTGCTGCTGGACGCGGGTTTTTTCAAGACTTATCCGGACGACGCCAAGGCGCTGGCGCAGAACGCGAACGTGACGCTGAAGACGATTGACGTGAAGGCGCTGACGGGGGGCATCCAGCATTCGAAGTTTTTCGTGGCGGACGGGAAATGGGCGTTTCTGGGGAGCCCGAATTTCGACTGGCGGGCGCTGGACCACGTGCATGAGATTGGAATTCGCACGGACGACGCGGGGGTGAGCTCGGGGCTGGAGGCGGTGTTTGCGAAGGACTGGGCGCAAGGGGTGCTGGTGGCGGGAAAGGATGGGCCGGCGCCGGCGGTGAAGTTGGTGAAGGGGTCCGCGGGGGTGGATTTTTATGCGTCGCCGAAGTTGATGAATCCGCCGGGGGTCAACGACACATTGACGGCGTTGCTGGTGAAGATTCAAGGCGCGCAGAAATCGGTGGACTTGCAGACGTACGAGTACTCGACGACGCTTTACGACAGCGCGCAGACGTGGACGGTGTTGCAGGATGCGCTGACGGCGGCGGCGGGACGCGGGGTGAAAGTGCGACTGATGCTGGATGCGTCGAAGGTGAAGACGGGCGGAGCGGCGCTGCGGACGCTGGCGGGGACGCCGAATGTGGAGGTGAAGAGCGTGCGGATTCCGGCGTGGTCGGGCGGGCCGATTTCGTACGCGCGGCTGATTCACAGCAAGTACATGGTGTTTGACGGGACGAGCGCGTGGGTGGGGACGGAGAATTTGGAAGGGTCGTACTTCGAGACGACGCGAAACGTGGGGGTGATGTTCAACGACCCGAAGCTGGTCGGGGAGCTGGAGGGCGTGTTCGACCGCGTGTGGGGCAGCACGTATGCCAAAGCGGTGAAGTAAAGGGAGTGAGTATAGCGACACTGCGAGGCGCACATCAGGAGCCTTGACTATGACTCAATATTGAGTCAATAGTGGGCATGACATGGAGCGTTCCGAGCTTATCCCGGTGCGGTTTTTTCGGACTGAACCGGGGAACGAGCCAGTGCGGGAGTTTTTGCGCAAAGAACTTAACCCGGAGGAAAAGAAGATTGTCGGCGACGACATTCAAACCGTTCAACGGTGCTGGCCCATCGGCCAGCCCCTGGTGGATGGCTTGGGCGAGGGGCTGTATGAAGTGAGGTCGAGGCTGCCCAACCGAATTTGCCGCACAATTTTTGCCATGTTCAACACCAAGCTGATTTTGCTTCATGCCTTCATCAAGAAAACCCAAAAATGTCCGTCTCACGACAAAGAGCTAGCACGGCGTCGTCTGCGGCAACTCAAATCCCATGAAAAAGATCAAATCTAATCCGCGGATCGGCAGTTCGTTCGATGAATGGCTGGAGGCGGAGGGCATTCGCGAGGAGGTGGAGGAGCGTTCGGCGCGGCGGGCACTGGCGATCCAATTGGCACGGGCGATGGAAAAACGCGGGGTCAGCCAGATGGAGCTGGCCCGAAGAATGGGGACAAGCCGCGCGGTGGTGCAGCGCGTGCTCGATGCGAGCAATCCGAGCCTGACGTTCAAGACGGCCCAAAAGGCGACGATGGCCTTGGGGTTGTACTTGGTGCTGCGGCTGGAGGAAGGGGCCGAAGCGAAAATGCGCGAACGCGAATGGGCGGTTTCGTGAGCAGACCAAGCAACAAGGAGCGTGACTGGGGCGTCCTGGTTACTCGCCCATGTGGTAGAAGAACTCTTCCTTCACGATTTTGCCGTTTTTGACGGTGTAGAGGGCGCCTTCCTCCATGGTGAAGCGCTGGCCGGCCATGGGACCGGTTTTGGGGGTGACATCGTATTTGAAGTGGACGATGAAGCGGTCGTCGTGGGGCCAGGGGCCGTTGGCTTCGGCGCTGTGGATGGTATGGTTTTCGAACCACCACTGGTTTTTCTTTTTGATGGCGGCGCGGCCTTTGGTTTTACGGGAGCCGGAAGGGCCGGCGCAGGGTTCAATACTGACGGCGCCGGGACTAAGAAGCGTTTCGATGGCTTTGAGGTTTTTGCCGGCGCGGCAGAGCTCAACGAGTTTTTGGGCGATTTTGAGAGTGGAGGGCATGGGAGGAGTGGGTTGGAGGGTGAAGGATGAAGGTAAGGCTGACGTGGGAGGATAAGTTTAGAATTTGTTTCGAATTCAGACAAGGTTGAATTACGGTTAATTCGTCGCGGATTTGATGGGGAAATGCGACGGCGCGTTTTTAGGAGGACGGGAAACGTTGGCGGGCTTCGGCGAGGGTGCGCTTCATGTCGTATTCCTCGAGGAGGGCGAAAAGGGCGGCGGGATTGGGCGGGACGGAATCGAGGGGGCCGGGGTCGAGGTCGGTGCGGAGGGTGACGAGTTGGAGGTTGCGGTGGAGGAGGTCGGCGGAGTCGCGCAGGAGGGGGCGGAAGCGCTCGGGTTTGACCCAGTCCCAGCGGCGCAAGAGGGTGTCGAGGTCGGGGAATTCAGCGAGCCATTTGGCGGCGGTTTTGTAGCCGACGCCGTCGAGGCCGGGGATGTTGTCGGAGGTGTCGCCGGTGAGGGCGAGGAGGGCGGGAATTTGGGCGGGGGGGACGCCGAATTTTTCCCTGATGGCGGCGGGGTCGAGGCGGCGCCAGCCGAGCTTGGGGTTGGCGGTGGGAGGGGGGACGAGTTGGAGGAGGTAGTGGTGGTCGTCGTAGCGGACGAGCTGGGCGAAATCCTTGTCGGCGGAGACGAGGAGGACGTCGTGGCCCTGGGCGAGGAGGCGGGTGGCGGCGGAGGCGATGAGGTCGTCGGCCTCGGTGCCGGAGCGTTCGATGACGGGGATGCCGAGGGCGCGGGTGAGTTGCTTGAGGGGTTCGAGTTGTTTGGCGAGGGGTTCGGGCATGTCGGCGCGCTGGGCCTTGTAGTCGGCGTGGAGGGCGGTGTGGCGGTCGGAGCCGCCGAGGTCGAAGAAGGCGGCGGTGGGGGGTGCTATTTCCTGGTCCTGGAGCATCCAGAGGGTGCGGACCCAGCCGTGGAGGGCGCCGGTGGGGAAGCCGTCGGCGCGGGTGAGTTCGGGCATGCCGTAGAAGGCACGGAAGGCGAGGTTGAAGCCGTCGAGGAGGAGCCAGGTGGACATGGGAAAAGAGGAAACAGCAGGTTAGGCGGATTGGCGGAGATTAGACAGGAGAAATTTTACCACGAAAGAAACAATTACACGAAAAGGGAGAGAAAAGACACGAATGCACGGGAATGGCCACGCAGGGAAACAAAGAGAATAACTGGCTCGAGCGAGATGCAATATCCGTTGGTTCACCGCGGGCTTCGATAGCCGGGCCAACCATCACAGTTGCGACGCACCGGGGAAGAAATACGAACGAGATGAGGCGGGCATTATTTTAGCCCTGCCGGACTGATGGAGTCGGCGAATGCTTCTTCAAACTAAGGTGAGACGGTGATGCGGTAGAAGATGAGGGGGCCGGTGTAGTTGGGGTCGGTGAAGGTGAGGATGGAGCCGGTGCCGGTTTGGGCGGGGCCGAGGTTTTGCCAGGCGCCGCCGAGGCTGGTGGCGGACTGAAGCTGGAAGTTGTGGCCGACGTAGGACTGGATTTGGAGAGTGGCGGTGGTGCCGGACACACTGAAGGAGGAGACTTGCGAGACGCTGCTGGCGAGGAGGACGGTGCCGTGGTTGATGAGGCCGGAGGGAAGGCTGGAGCCGCTGGTGATGAGGTCGAGGATGCCGTTGTTGGTGAAGGCGCCGGTGACGGTGAGCCGGGTGCCACCGGTGAAGCGCAGGACGCCGTTGTTGGTGACATTGCCGTTGATGACGAGGGCGCCGCCGAGGGTGGAGGCGAGGGTGCCGTTGAGGGTGAGGTTGCCGGTGAAGGTGCCGTTGCCGGTGAAAGCCGCGCCGGTTTCGATGGTCATATTGGTGGTGGTGAGCGAGCCGGAGGCGAGGTCGAGGGTGGCGCCGGAGGCGACGTCCACGGCGGAGGGGTTGATGAGGGAGCCGGCGAGGGCGAGGGTGCCGGCCTGAATGCTGACAGGGCCGGAGCAGGTGCTGTTGCCTCCGAGGGTGAGAGTGGCGGCGCCGGTTTTGGTGAGGGCGAGGCGCTGGTAGGCGCTGTCGGCGAGGGTGCCGTTGAAGGTGGTGTTGAGGCCGAGGCCACCGAGGAGGAGAGTGCAGATCGAATTGGCGGCGGCGGGCTGGTTGCTGGCGGTGAAGGTGGAGGTGGAGTCGCCGGACAAAGCGCCGACGGTGAGGGTGAAGTTGGAAGTGTAGGCGTTGTTGGCGGTGAGATTCGCGGTGAGGTTGAGGGCGGCCTGCGGGAGGCCCCAATTGGAAGGGTTGTTAAAGCACAAGATGCCCGGACCCTGGGCGAGGAGCGTGCCATTGTAAGTGGAGGCATTGCCCTGGAAGGTGAGCATTGGGCCGGCGCCGATTTGGGCGGTGAGGTTGCCGGAGCCGGTGAAAGCGCCGGTGAGGGTGTCGTTGCCAGTGGCGGCGAGGGTGCTGGCGGCGGTGATGGCGAGGGGGTTGGAGAAGGTGGAATTTGCCGCGAGGATGAGGGTGGCGCCGGCGAGGGTGACGTTGCCGGTGCCGAGGGCGGAGGTGTTGCCGAGGGTAACGGTGCCGGCATTGAGCTGGGCGCCGCCGGTGAAGGTGTTGGCGGTGTTAAGGGTGAGGTTGCCGGCGCCGTTTTTTACGAGCTGGGTGGAGCCGGTGATGGCGCCGGAGCCGGTGAGGGTGTAGGTCTTGGCGGAGTTGGAGAAAATGAGCGAGCCCGGCTGGACAGAGCCGACGACAGTAATCGTGGTGTTGGCGCCGGTGTCGGTGAAAGAGACGGAATCGGCGTTGTAGAATTTGTCGGCGGTGCCGGCGTTGCTCCAATTGGAAGCGGAGGCGAGGGCCCAGGTGCCGTTGGCGGAGCCGGTCCAGACGAGGGACGCGGGGGAGCTGTTGGCGACGGTGAGGGTGAGGCCGCCGGCGGGGGTGCTGAGGACGAAGGATTGGCGGGTGGTGTCGGCAACGCTGGCCACAGAGAGATTGGCGGCTGAGCCGGTGGTGCCGGCGCCGCCGGAGATGAGGGAATAGTTGCCCGCCGCAAGCGTGCCGTTGAGCAAATTCAACTGCACGGAATTGAGGCCGGTGAAAGCGAGGGTGCCACCGGCGAGCGTGACGGCGTCGTTGGCGCCGGAAGGACTGGACGCGAGGTCGAACTGAAGGGCGGTGGAGTTGAGGGAGAGACCGCCGGCGCCGAATTTGAGAGTGCCGACCGAGCCGGACGCGGGGCCGGGCGCGAGGGTGGAATTGGCAGCGCAGGCGACGAGACTGCCGGCCGCGTTGCCGATGGTGCCGTTGCCACCGAGGGTGGCGTTGGCGGAGACGGTGACGGAGGTATTGCCGAGCGCGCCGTTGACGAGCAAGGTGCCGGAGCTGACGACGGTGGAGCCGGTGTAGGTGCTGGTGCCGTTGAGGGTGAGGATGCCGGTGCCGACTTTATCGAGGTAGGTGATGTTGGCGGAGTCGGCATTCTTGAAGACGCCGCTGAAGGTGGTGTTGGAGTTGAGGTTGCCGATGAGAAAGGAAGTGTTGCCGAGGGTGCCGCCGGTGACCGAGGTGCTGGAGCCGCCTTCGAGGGCGCCGAGATTGATCGTGATGTTGCCGTTGCGAATGGCGAGAGCGGCGGCGCCGGTGCCGAGGTTGAAGACAGCATAGGCGCTGCCGGTGGAGCCGAGGGTGCTGCCGTTGAGGCCGAGCAGGCGGAAGGTGCCGCTATTGGTGCCGAGGGAGAAGCCGCCGTAAAAACCGGAGGTGCTCTGTTGAAGGGTGAAGGTGTGGCCGGTGAGGCCGGTGAGGCTGAGGGTGCCGTTGCCGATGATAGCACCGCTCCAAGTGCAGGTGGAATCAATGTTGAAGGTGCTGTTGGCGGTGACGTAAAGGGGGTTGGTGACGTTGCCACCGATGGCGTCGTTGAGGGTGCCACCGTTCATGGTGATGATGCCCTCGCAACAGGTGAGGTTGCCGAGGGAGAGGGTGCCGGCATCGAGGTAGATGCCGCCGATGAAGGTGTTGGCGGTGTTGAGGGTGAGGTTGCCGGCGCCGAGCTTGGTGAGGGACATGGAGCCGGAGAGCTGACCGCTGCCGGTGATGGTGTAGTTTTGGGAGGAGTTGACGACGACGGAGCCGGGCATGACGGTTTGCGACACGGTGATGGACGGGCTGGCGGAGCCGGAGTCGCTGAAGGTAAGGTTGTCGCCATCGGCGTAGGTGGAGGCGACGGTGCCGTTGAGCCAGTTGAGCGAAGTGAGATTCCAGGCGTTGGCGATGCCGTCGCCTTGCCAAGTGAGGGGCTCGGGGGTGATGTTGGAGGAAGCAGGCGGCACCTGGACGGGGGTGGATGGGGTGACGACGACGACGACGTTGCCGGTGAGGGCGGTGCCAGTGACGGAGTAGGTGAAATTGGCCGTGCCAAAGAAATTGGGGGCGGGGGTGAACTGGGCGGTGTGGTTGTCGGAGAGGAGCAGGACGGTGCCGTTGACGGCGTTGGAGACGACGAAAGAAGGATTGGCGAGGCCGGGGGTGTAGGTGGTGAGGTCCACGTCGATGGTGCTGTTTTCAACAGCGATGGCGTGGGGGCCGGCGAGCCAGTTGACGTAGTTTTCGAGGTAGGTGTAGCCGTTGGCGGCGGTGAGGTTGCCGTAGGCGAGGGTGATGTTCAGGCCCATGGCTTGCTTCCAATAGTCGGGGATGCCGTCCTGATTGGTTTCGAAGTAGGTGTTGCCGCCGGTGAGGGTGCCGTAGCCGCCGTTGGAGAGGCCGGTTTCGATCTGGCTGAAGTAGAGGTTGGGGTCGGGGCCAGTGGTGCCGGCCCCCTGGCCGGTGGTGCCCTGGCCGAGGGTTTGGATTTGGCTGACGATGAGGGTGTCCATCGAATCGCGCGGGAGGGTGCCGGCGTTGGCGATGTCGTAGGTGTAGGCGTTGGTGGCGGAGAGGGTGGCGAGGCTGAGGGAATTGCTGAAGTAGGGAGAGGAGAGGGTGGTGATGCCGGTGGGGGCGGTGGGGGAGCCGTCGAGGATGCCGTTGAAGTTGCTGTCGAGGAGATTGCCGGCGGTGTACATATTGGCTTCGGTGTCGAGCTGGTACCAATTGTTGGAGGGATCGGGGGCGCTGGCGGGACCGGAGATGAAGTAGTTGTTGATGACGTCGTGGTAGCTGACGCCGGCGGAATCCTCGTTGGTGTAGGCGTCGATGTAATTGTAAACGACGTTGTTGATGTACTGGGTGAAGGTTTTGGCGAGGGGCTGGCGGTTTTGGAGGTTGACCCAGAGGTTGTTCATCCAGGTGAAGGCGGAGTTGGTGTTGAGCTGCTGGATGTGGGCGCCAAATTGCTGGCCGATGGCGTCGGCGATGATGGAGTTTTGGACGGTGTTGTTGCCGCAGGGGGAGCCGTCGATGGTGTCGTACTGGGCGAACTCGATGGAGCAGTGGTCGAAGATGGTGAGGTTGGCGTTGAGTAGGTTGATGCCGCTTTTGCTGCCATCGGGGTCGAGGTCGCCCTGGCGAAAGCGGACATAGCGGCAGATGATGTTGCTGCAGCCGTCGAAGGAGACTTCGCGGCCCATGATGCCGATGCCCTGGCCGGGGGCGGTCTGGCCGGCGATGGTGAGGTTGTTTTGGACGCTGACAGCAGATTGGAGGACGATGTAACCGCCGACATCGAAGACGATGAAGCGGTTGCTCTGGCTGACGGCGTCGCGAAAGGAGCCGGTGCCGGAATCGTTGAGATTCGTGACGTGGTAGATGGCGTCGCCGCGGCCGCCGGTGGCGACGGCACCAAAGCCATGCGCACCGGGAAAAGCGGATAAGTTTTGGGCGTTAGCGGAGCCTGCCGCGGACAAAAACACGGAGCAGCCAAGGACGAGGGCCGACAAGCGGCGTCGGGTAAGCCAAAGCAGCAACATGAAGGGGCGGAATCGAAAGGCGGCCGGCGCCGCAGCACACGAAGGGGTGACCGTATTTTCCCAAGAAGATTTTGCCTTGTCAACGGACCGTTTGGAGTGGAA
>JBEKZN010000043.1:0-8747 GCA_049509815.1 Opitutales bacterium | reverse complement strand
ATCCGCAAACTACACGCTGTCGCTCGTGACTTCGGATGGCAAAACCCTGCGGCCCTCGGAACTGGCGCTGACGCATACGCGCAAACTGCACCTGCTGTTGATCGATCCCAGCCTGGAGGACTACCAGCACATCCATCCGGAGCCGGTGGATGACAGCGGGGAGTGGACGTTTTCCTTCACGCCTAAACGTCCGGGCACGTACAAGGTTTTTGCCGAGTTTGTACCGGCGATCTCGCTGCGCCAGGTCATAGGCGAGGCGGAAATCACCGCGCCGGGCGCGCCGACGATCGGAATGGATCGCGGGCTGAAGCCTTACAGCGATGGCGAATACATTTACAGTTTGAGCGTGACAAACGGCCCGATGGTCGCGGGCACGGACGCGACGCTGCATTTCATGGTGGAGCGAAAAGGCGGCGGGGTGGTGAACCTGGAGCCGGTCATGGGAGCGATGGCGCACCTGGCGGCGTTCGACGTGGGACGAAATGGCTATGCCCACCTGCATCCGTCGGCTTTCACCCCGGAAAGCACGGCGCAGCGGCCGGAATTGTCGTTTGCGTTCAATACGCAGTGGCCCGGGCGTTACCGGGTCTGGGGCCAGGTGATGCTCGACGGGCGACAGCGATTCGTGCCGTTTGACGTGGAAGTGGCGGCGCGCTAGCGGCCATTGCGCGGCCAGCGGGGTTCGGGAGCAGACGGCGGCACGACGTCCACGACCACGCCGTGCACGGCGGGATGGCGCCGGAGCGCGTGGTAGGTGGCGGGATCGAGCCGGAGCTTGGGCAACGCGGGCAAATCGAACTGAAGCACCGTGCCGGCGCCCTGCCAGAAGGAGACGAGCGTGCCGGTGGAACCGGATTGCGTGCGCAGGCGCTCGCCGAGGAGGTGGAGAAATTCGTCGGCCACCGGCTCGGGGCGCAGCACCCATTGGACGCCGCGCACGAGGGCGGGCAGGCGTTCGTCGAGCGCAGCCAGCTCACGGGCGTTGAGCTTCTTCTCGTTGCGCAGCTCGTCGTGACGAACATCGCCCTGAACGAGGACGATGGTGCCGTCGGTCAGCAGCGCGGAGTATTTTTCGTAGGCTTCGGAAAAGACGTTGACGGAGAAACTTCCGCGGCGCGAGGCGAGGGTGAAGGTGGCCCAAGGACGGTTGTCGCGCTTGGAGATGCGTTTGGCCACAGTGGTAACGACGCCGCAGAGGCGGAACGGAGTGCGGTCGGGCGTGGTGTGCAGGGAGCTTTCGGTGAGGGTGTCGAGCAGTTCGTCGAGGCCGGCGTAGGCGTTCATCGGGTGGCCGGAGACGTAAAAGCCCAAGAGTTCGCGTTCGTGCTTGAGGCGTTCGGCCAGCGGCATGATGCGACTGGAAGATGGAGCGGGCGCTTTCGCGGGCGGAGAGCCCTTGGATGATTGCGGGCCGGGGCTGAGCATGTCGAAGAGCGAGCCCTGGCCGGCAGCCTGGTCCTTTTGATGGGAAGCGGCTTCGGAGAGCGCGGCGTCGAGCGAATCGAGCAGGTGCTGGCGGTCGGCGTGGGTATAGTCGAAGGCACCGGCGCGGATAAGGCATTCCAGCACGCGGCGGTTGACCAGGCGGCTGTCCACGCGCCGAACGAATTCGGAGAAGTCGGCGAACGGGCCGCGGGCTTCGCGCTCCTCAAAAATTTTGCCGGCAGCGGCATCGCCCACGCCTTTGATCGCGCCCAGGCCGAAGCGGATGGAGCCGGGCGCGGCGGGATTGGCGTCGGGAGCGAGGTCGGGCAGCGGGGTGAAATTTTCGAGCGAGTGATTGATATCGGGGCCAAGGACAGCGATGCCGAGATTGGCGGCCTCGCCGATGAAATGGGCGACCTTGTCGGCATCGCCCAGCTCGTTGGAGAGCACGGCGGCCATGAACTCGACCGGGTAGTTGGCCTTGAGGTACGCGGTGCGGTAGCTGAGGATGGCGTAGGCGGCGGAATGGGATTTGTTGAAGCCGTATTCCGCAAATTTTTCGAGGATGGCGAAAATTTCCTCGGCCTGTTTTTGGGGAATGTTGTTCGTCTTCGCTGCGCCGGCGACAAACACGGCCTTTTGCTGGGCCATTTCGGCGGCGTTTTTCTTGCCCATGGCGCGGCGCAGGACGTCCGCGCCGCCGAGGGAGTAGCCGGCGATGCGCCGGGCGGCTTCCATGACCTGCTCCTGGTAAACGAGAATGCCGTAGGTTTCGCGACAAACATCTTCGAGCAGGCGGTGCGGGTATTTGATGGAGGCGGGATTGTTCTTGCCGGCGATATATTCGGGGATGAAGGCCATCGGGCCGGGCCGGTAGAGCGCGATAAGGGCGATGATTTCGTCGATGTTGGAAATGGAAAACTGGCGGCAGAGGTTCTGCATGCCGCCGGATTCGAGCTGGAACACGCCGATGGTGCGGGCCTCGTTGAGGAGGCGGAAGGTGCGGGCGTCGTCGAGCGGGACGCGCTCAATGTCGAAGTCCGGCAGACGGCGGGTGCGGCGGATGTTGTCCTGGGCGTCGGCGATGACGGTGAGCGTCTTGAGACCGAGAAAGTCCATCTTGAGCAGGCCGAGTTTTTCGACGGGGTCCTTCGGGTACTGCGTGGTGAGCGCGCCTTCCTGGAGGGTGACTGGGATGAGCTCGGTGAGCGGGCGGTCGGCGATGATGATGCCGGCGGCGTGGGTGCCGGCGTTGCGCGCCATGCCTTCGATGACCTTGCCGTGCTCGATGATTTTGCGGGCGATGGGATTCTTTTCCATCTCCTGCTGGAGCTCGGACGACTTGGCGACGGCCTCTTCGAGGGTGATATTAATGTCGTCCGGGACCATTTTGGCGAGGCGGTCGGCTTCGGCGTATTCGACGCTGTTGACGCGGGCGAGGTCGCGGACGATCATTTTTGCGCCAAAGGTGCCGAAGGTGATGATGTTGGCCACACAGTCCTGCCCGTGTTTTTGGCGGACATATTCAATGACTTCGCCGCGGCGGCGCATGCAGAAGTCAATGTCGAAATCGGGCGGCGACACACGCTCGGGGTTGAGGAAGCGCTCGAAGAGCAGGCCGAAGCGGAGCGGGTCGATGTCGGTGATTTTCAGCAGGTAGGCGACGATGCAGCCGGCGCCGGAGCCGCGGCCCGGGCCGACGGGGATGCCCTGGCGGCGCGCCCAGTCGATGAAATCCCAAACGATGAGAAAGTAATCCATGAAGCCGGTCTTCTCGATGGTCGCGATTTCAAAATCGACGCGCTCGACGAGCTGGCGCGCATAGCCGGGGGGTTGTTCGGGCGCGGTGTTTTCCGGATGATGGTAGTCCACGCCGTAGCGGGATTTCAGGCCGGCGATGCACAACTCGCGCAGGAAGGCGGTGTTGTTGGGGCAGCGGACGCGCGCTTCGGCGGGGAGCTGGAAAACGGGGTAGTTGTTCTTGCCGAAGGGCAGCTTGACGTCGCACATCTCGGCGACGAGGGCGGGATTGGTGACGCTTTTGGGAACCTCGGCAAACAAGCGGTCCATCTCCGCGCGCGATTTGAGGTAGAATTCGCGGGTGTCAAAGCGCATGCGCTTTTCGTCGGAAATTTTGGCGCCGGTTTGGATGCAGAGCAGGGCGTCGTGGGGCTCCCAGTCGGAGGCGTGGACATAGTGGACGTCGTTGGTGGCGATGGTTTGGAGGGAAAATTCCTTGGCGAGCTTGAGCAGGCCGGGGATGATTTTGAGCTGCTCGGACAAGCCGTGGTTCTGGAGTTCGATGAAAAAATGGTCGCGGCCAAAGATGTCCACCAGGCGGCCGCAGGCGGCGCGGGCCTGCTCCCATTGGTCGGCGAGCAGAAGTTGCGGCACCCAGGAAGCGAGGCAGCCGCTGAAGCCGATGAGTCCCTTGGCGTAACGCTGGAGCGTGGCAAGATCGGTGCGGGGCTTGTAATAGAAGCCGTTGACATGGGCATCGCTGACGAGCTTGACGAGGTTCTGGTAGCCCTCGAAGTCGCGGGCGATCAGGCCCAGGTGGTAAATTTCATGCCGGGCGCGTTCCGGGCGTTCGGTGCGGGGGTGATCCACGACCAGGTAGGCTTCGCAGCCGATGAGGGGCTTGAGTTGGTGCTTTTGGGCCTCGACGACGAAGTCCACCACACCAAAGAGGTTGCCGTGGTCGGAAATGGCGATGGCCTTGTGGCCGAGTTCCTGCGCGCGCTTGCAGAGGACGTCCGTACGGCTGCAGCCGTCGAGCAGGCTGTAGTCCGTGTGGACGTGCAGGTGGACGAACTCAGTGTCGGAGGCCATGTCCCCTACCTTGCGCCTGCGGCGCGGCGGAGCAAGCCCGAGTTATGCACCGCTCGGTCAGTCGCCGCTGGACTGGCGCTGGAGGTAGGCGTTTTGAGCGTCCTGCGTCAGCTTGAGGTATTCGGCAGTGGTGATTTTGCCGGCATCGTAGGCCGTCTTGGCGTCGCTGAGCTGCTTGTTATAGGCCTCGCTGCTGGTAGTGGAGCAGCCGGATAGGGCGCCGAGCAGCGTGGCAAAAAGGATGGCCAGCAGGAAAGGGCGGGAAGGGAAAAGCGCACGCATGGGCGACAGGTTAGGCAGGCGCAGCGGCAGGTCAACGGATTTAGTGCCGTTCTTCCCCCTTGACCGGGCGGGCTTTTTGCTGTGCTTTCTACCTTCTCCATTTTCACAAAATACCATGCAGTCCATTATTCAGGGCGCGGGCGTCTTCATTTACCCACTGGGCATCTGTTCATTCATGGCGGTGTTCATCATCATTGAACGGCTGCTGGCGCTACGCACGGCGCGGGTGATGCCGAAGGCGCTGACGGAGGCGTTTGTGACGGGCGACATCATCAATCTGAAGGGCGACCTGAAGTCGTCGGCCGGGCGGATTGTGTATTTCTTCCGGCAAACAAGTCCGGATCCGGAAGCGCTGAAGGCGTTCGCGCGACTGGAGATTGCGCGGCTGGAGCGCGGCATGTTTGTGCTGGAAATCGTGATTTCGGGCGCGCCGCTGTTGGGACTGCTGGGGACGATTGCCGGCCTGGCCAAGGTGTTTTCGGCCGAGGCCTCGGCATCCGCCACGGCGGTGGCGGCGGCCGCACCGGCGGGCGCGGCGGAGATCGCGAGCGGCATTTCGCTGGCGCTGACCACGACGATGCTGGGCCTGTGCATCGCCATTCCCACCCTGGTCGGGAACAGCTACCTGAACCGGAGGGTGGATTTGCTCTCGGCCCGCCTGGACATGGGCGTGGAGCGGCTGATTGACCTGGCCCGGCGCAAGTAAGGCGGGCCGAAACGAGCAGTCTAATTTTTCACTCTTACCCGCCGTGGCACTCTACACTCCGCGCCGCCGCCGCAAGCCGGACATCAACATCGTGCCCCTGGTGGACGTGTTGGTGGTGCTGATCTTCTTTTTCCTGCTGTCCATGCAGTTCAAGACGGAGAAGGCGCTGGATATAACGCCGCCGAAGATGGACACCGCGGGCCCGGCGAGTGAGAACAACAATCTGATCGTGGGCATTGATAAAACCGGCAAATACTACCTCGAGAGCAAGGAAGTCACGCAGGAGGAACTGGAGACGGCGCTGCAGAAGGCCGCAGCGGACAAGGGCAATGAGACGACGGTGCTGCTGCTGGCCGACCAGGACACGCCGCTGAAGGACGTGACCTTCGTGCTCGACCAAAGCCGCAAACTCAAGCTCGACAAGGTGCGGTTGCAGACGCGGTAGACGCGGTACGGTCACGGCGCCGGGCGGAGGGCGGGCTTTTCGCCGGCTTTTTTCGCGGCCTTGGCTTCGGCGGAGGCGAGGGCCATCGCCTGCTCGAGAAAATAATCCTGCACGGAAAAGAGCGGCTCGTTGTTGCGGCGGGCGACGGGCAGGTAGGCGCCGTTGGCGTGCAGCTCGGTGGCGAAGGCGTTGTCGCGCAGGTAGGCGGGCAGGATGTCCTCGATCAACTGGCGGCGCAGTTGCGGCTCGTAGATGGGAAAGACGACCTCAATGCGGCGGTACATGTTGCGCGGCATCCAGTCGGCGCTGCCGAGGTAGAGTTCGGGCTGGGAACCGCCGGAGTTTTCAAAATAATAGATGCGGCTGTGCTCAAGGAAGCGGCCAACTATGCTGGTGACGCGGATGTTCTCCGAGAGGCCTTTGAGCCGGGGGACGAGGCCGCAGATGCCGCGGATGACGAGGTCGATTTTCACTCCGGCCTGGGAGGCGCGGTAGAGGTTGTCCATCGTGACCTGGTCCACGAGGCTGTTGATTTTGGCGATGATGCGGGCGGGCTTGCCGGCGGCGGCGTTGGCGGCCTCGCGCAGGATTTTGGCCTGGATTTGCGCGTGGAGGTTGAAGGGCGCGACCAGCAATTGATTGAAAGTGGGCTTGAGGGCGAAGCCGGTGAGGGCGTTGAAGACGTCGGCCACTTCGTCGGTGAGGCGGGGGTCGGCGGTGAAGAAGCTGATGTCGGAATAAATGCGGGCGGTCTTGGAATTGTAATTGCCGGTGCCGAGGTGGGCGTAGCGGCGCAGGCCGTCCTTTTCGCGGCGCACGACGAGGCAGCACTTGCAATGGGTCTTGAGGCCAACCAGGCCGTACACGACATGGACGCCTTCCTCCTCGAGCTGGCGGGCCCATTGGATGTTGTTCATTTCGTCGAAGCGCGCCTTGAGCTCGACGAGGGCGGTGACCTGCTTGCCGTTGCGGGAGGCGGCGATGAGGGCCTCGACGATGGGGGAGTCGCCGCCGGTACGGTAGAGGGTCTGCTTGATGGCGAAGACCTGCGGGTCGCGGCCAGCCTCGCGCAGAAAGTCCACCACCGGGTTGAAGGATTCGTAGGGGTGGTGGAGGAAGCGGTCGCGACGAGCAATTTCCGTGAAAAAAGTGTCGTGATGCGCCAGGACCTCCGGCACGCGCGGCTGAAAGGGTTGGTAGAGCAGCTCGGGCCGGTCGCTGCCGACATCGTCAACCGCACCGAACAGGCGCATAAGGTTGACCGGGCCGTTGACGCGGAAGACGTACTCATCGGGCAGGTTGATGGCCTTGAGCAGTTGCGCGAGGATGGACTCTTCGACATCATCGCGAATTTCAAGGCGGACGGCGGCGCCGCGGCGCAGGCGGTGAAGCTCCTCCTCGATTTTGACAATGAGGTTCGCGGCCTCCTCCTCGTCGATGTACAGGTCGCTGTTGCGCGTGACGCGGAAGGGCCAGACGCCGTTGGGCTTATAACCAGGAAACATGCTGGCGGCGAAATGGCGGACGATGCTGCTGAGAAAGACGTAGGTTCTTTTATCGGGCGTGCCGGTATCCACATGGATGAGGCGGGGGAGCACGCGCGGCACGGGCACGATGGCCATCATTTTTTCCGTGCGACTCGCATCGGGATTGTCGAGGGAGAGCAGAACGTAGAGCGCCTTGTTGGTCAGCTGGGGAAACGGATGCGACGGGTCAATGGCCATCGGGGTGAGCACCGGGTAAACATGCTCGTGGTAATAATTTTCGAGCCAGTTGAGCTCGGGCCTGGTGAGCTCCTCCTCGTCCTTGAAAAAGATGCCCTGCTCGCGGAGCGCGGGCTGGAGCTCTTCCTTCCAGCAGCGGTACTGGTCGGCCACGAGCGCGCCCGCGATGTGGTGGATGCGGCGCAAGAGCTCCTTGGGACCCAGGCCGTCCATGCCCACTTCGACGACGCCGGAATCCACCTGCTGAACGAGGCCGGCCACGCGGATTTCAAAAAATTCGTCGAGGTTGGAGCTGACGATGGCGAGGAAGCGAACGCGTTCGAGGAGCGGGACGCGCGGGTTATGCGCCAGGTCGAGCACGCGCCGGTTGAAGGCCAGCCAACTGAGTTCGCGGTTGAAATAGGCCACCTTTTTCAACGGCGGCGGGTTGGAAGCTTTGGATTTTTTGGGAGTGTGGCTGGCGGTGGGCATGGACAATCGGTGGCGGGAAAGCCATTTTGGCGGGTCAATATACTAGGAGGCGGGCCGCGCTGGCAGCAAGGAAATGCCTGGGGCGGGCGTGTTACGAGTTGGCAACGGCCGCAGGCGAACCGCCCGCAGTTTGCCGGGTGCTAAACCGCGCGGCGAAAGAGCCAGACGCCCAGGCCCAGCATGATCGCGATGGGCAGCCAGGCGGCCAGGATGGGCGGGAGGTAATCCGGGTTGGCCAGATGGGTGCAGAGCTGCTGCACCACGTAATACGCGAAAAACAGGCCCACGGACTTGGAGGCGCTGACCATGGGGTTGACGCGCACGCCCGCGACGGCGAAGGGCACGGCCAGACCCACGATGAGCAGGCAGATGAACGGACTGGCCAGAATCTCGTAGTACCGCACGGCGAAGGAGTGCATGGCCGGGTTTTCCGCGGGCGGGGCCAATTCCAGGGCCTGATGGATTTCGGCCAGCGAAAGGTCGTCGGGCCGCTGGCGGAGCATCTTCATCAAGGTCGGCGTCTCGGTGAATTCCGGGAAGACCTTTTCGTCGAACGGCAGCGAGCGCAGTTGCTGGCCGGAGGCGTCGAAGAGGAGTTCGCGTCCGTGCAGCAGCACCCAGTGGCCGGCCGCGTCGTCGAAGTAGCCCTCGTTGGCCAGGACGTGGCGTCGGTCGCGTCCCAGAGAGTCGAGTTCGTAAATCTGCACGCCAAAACCGCGGTAGGCGTAGTCGCTGAAGTGGTTGATGAACCAGAGACGGTGCTGGGCGAAATTCTCGTAGGTGAGTTGGGGAATGAGGCCGACGTCGGCGTTGGCGCGAGTGCGGGCTTCGGATGCGTACTGGAGGTTTTCGCGAATGGCGC
>JBEKZN010000042.1:0-8838 GCA_049509815.1 Opitutales bacterium | reverse complement strand
CATTTGGCGAGTTCGTAACTGCCGAAGTCGCTGTGGTGGGTGCCGTCGTGGGTGGTGGGGCTGGTCTGGGCGAAGAGGACTTCCGAGCCGTCGGGGCCAAAGGATTCGTACAAGGTCTTGCTCATACTGTTGAGATCAATCCAAGCGACGTGGTTTTTGTCGGCGACCTGGTAGGCGGCGTAGGGATAGCCCTGGAGGCTGTTGGTGACATTGCCACTGCTGTCGAACGTGTGGCGGTTCATCGGGGTGACGATGACGAGCGTGCCGCCGGCCTTTTTGGTGCCGTCCACGATTTTTTGGAGCGCGGTGGTGTAACTTTCGATCGTGCTGGGTGACTTCATATCGTTGTGGCCGAACTGGACGAAGAGGTAATCGCCGGGTTTCATGAGGCTCCAGACCTTGTCAAAGCGGTGGCGGGCGAGGGAGTCGGCGGCGGTTTCGCCGGATTCGCCGTGGTTGGCGACGGCGATTTCGGGTTTGAAGAAGCGAGTGATGGACTGGCCCCAGCTATTGTAAGGCTCGACCACCTGGTCGCAGGAGGTGGAGTCGCCGACAATGAAGACGGTGGGCACGTCCACTTTTTCAATTTGCAGCGCGGCGATGCTCGGGTGGTCGCCGATGAACTCGAGGGTCAGGCCCTTGTCCCAGTCCCAGGCTTCCTGCATGGATTCGCGCGGGGCCTTGAGTTTCACGGTGCCACCCGGATAGTCGGGGGTGCGGGTGTTAACGATGAAGGTTTTGGTGACGTATTCACCGGGTTGCGTCTGGACATTTTCGAGCATCAGGCGGCGCGATTCGGCGAGGACGGAGGTGTTGGCGGCAGTGTCAGGGTTGCCGAGGGTGACCGTGACTTTGTAATTTCCCTCCGGGAGGGCGGTGGAAAAATAAATGAGCGAATCGGCGGTGAGCACGCCGCTGCCGTTGAGTGCGGATTTGTCCTTGGGGACGATGGAAACCTTGACACCGCGTTCGAAGCCGTAGCCGCGGTCGTCGTTATAGGCCAGGTCGGGAGTGATCTTGGTAAAGCCGGCCGGAGCATCACCCGAACCGAAGTAGAACTGATAGGAGCTGACGGTGGAATTCGCCTGGATGCCGCCGACTTGCTGTGGAGCGCGGGTCCGGGCCGCGAGGGCGGGGGCCGGGGTAGCGGAGGCGGCGGATCCGGCCGAGGTGTCGTTCTGGCCGATTGCGGGAAGTGCGGTCCAGGCGAGAACAGTCGAGATTAGGATGAGGTGATGGAGGCGGGTATGTGAGTGGGATTTCATGCGGGGTAAACGGACTTGCTTATGGCTGCGCGACTTTGCCGGGGGTGGGCAGCGTGATGGACGCGGGGATGGAGGTTTGCGTCACGCCGCTCAGGTAGGTGTTCAGCGCCGCGCCGCTATTGAGCACGGAGAATTCACCGACCTGGCGTAGCCAGAAATACGGCGCGCCGGTGCCGCGTTGGGCCTTGAAGGCATCGAAAGTGGCGCTGGTTACGTCATCCAGTACGACGACAGGGCGGGTGTCTTCCTTGATGAAGGACACGTCGAAGTCGCGTACGGTGAGGTTGGTGACGTGGCGGGCATAAAGGCCGTAGGCCGGCAGCAGGCCGAAGGCACTGGGCTCGGGGTAGCCTTTTTCGAGTTCGGGCGGCTGGAAGGGGTCGCGCGGGCCCGGTTTGGCAAACGTGGAGGCGCCGCTATCGGGAGCGGCGCCGGCGTTGGGGGCGTGGTCGCTGGCATTGACTCCGGCGGTGGCGGTGCCACCTCGGGGAGTGCCGACGAAATCGCCAGCGCCTTCGAAGCGGGCTCCGGGGCCGCTGCCGATTCCGGTGTCGCGGGGGCCGTTGGGAAAACCTTCCGAGGGCCCGGGGAGAACGCGGGGTTGGCGGTTGAAGAATGGGTTAATAAGTTCGCGCGGCTGCAGGTGGACCTGATCAAGGGTCAGGCCGCCTTTATACTGGATGTGGATGTTGTTCAGGGTGACGTCCTCGATGGGATGGCCGGGGAGACCGGCGATGATGGAAGCGTAGCGCGAGTCGGCATCGGAGACGACAACGTTGCTGATGAGGACGCGGCGGATGGCGCCGACGGGGGTGTTGGCGGGGCCGCGCAGGCGGGCGCCAATGCGAATGTAGATGGGCGAATTCATGATATCGCGCATGGCGATATTGCTGATGGTGATGTCCTCAATGTTGCCACCGTCCACAGTTTCGAGGGCGAGGCCGCGGCAGTGGACGAAGACGCAGTTGGAGATGGCGATGTTTTTGAAGCCGCCGTTGGACTCGGTGCCGAATTTGATGCGGCCGGTGGGCCCGTCGCGGTCGGGCGCGTGGGCCAGGGAGGTGTCGTAGGTGCCGTCAAGGAAAGTTCCGCGGACAAAGCCGCTGACCTGGCAGTTGGTGATGGTGACGTTTTCGCAGGGGCGGAAGTCGCCGAGGGCGAAAGAGCTTTTCAGGACGATGCCGTCGTCATTGGGAGAGTTGACGAAACAGTTGGAGACGCGGACATTGCGGCAGCAGTCGATGTCGAATCCGTCGCGGTTGGTATCGACCTTGAGGTTATCGAGGGTGAAGTTGTCAACGCCGGAGGCGAGGATGGCGAACCAGCCGCCCTGGAGGATGGAGAAGTCGCGGAGGATGACGTTGCGGCAGAGCTTGAGGGCGATGGCTTTGTTGCCGAGGCCGTCGCGGGCGCGGCCGGTGCGGGTGAGGCCGCTGCCGTAGATCTGGCCGGGACCGATGATGGAGATGTTTTGGAGGTTTTCGCCCCAGATGAGGCTGTTGTGCCAGTGGCTGTGACCGTAATCCTGGTACTTGAGGTCGCCCCAGGAGTTGGGTTCGGCAAGGTCGTAGCCGGGCTGGCCCGGCTGCGAGGGCGGGTCGGCGGCGAGGATGGTGGAGCCGGCGTCGAGGAAGAGGGTGATGTTGCTTTGGAGATGAATGGAGTAACTAAGGTAGGTGCCGGCGGGGAAGTGCACGGTGCCGCCACCGGTGGCGGCCGCGGCGGCAATGGCCCGGTTGATGGCGTCGGAGTCGAGGGTTTTGCCGTCGCCGGTGGCACCGTAGGCGCGGACGTCAAAAACCGCAGGGGGAGGCGCGGCGGGGGCAGTGTTTTGGGCGTGGCTCATGCAAGCAAGGGACAGGAGGAGGGAAGCGCTGAAGACGCTCCGATATAGGGCGGGGTTCATGAATTAAAGGCCAAGGGCTGCGGGTTCAAGTTCGCGGTTAGGCGGGGAACCGCCGGCTACGATTGGGGTACCAGGGTACAAAGGGTAAGGGCCGAACCATTAACGGTCGGATACTCTAGTCGCAAGCTAAACACCGGACGGAGGCAAAAGATGCGGTGTTCTTTGATCGGATTACTGACCCTTGAGCGTCGGAGTGAGGGACACGGAGACGGTGCCGCCGAGGGAGGTGCTGGAGATGGCGATCTTAACCGGCATGCCGGATCGGGCGATAATGGTGGGCGAGGCCATAACGGAGGTCGAACCGTCTGGGTTGTTGGGGTTTTCGATGGTCATTTTCAGTTGGAGGGATCCATCGTCGAGGACGGTGGGTGTGACGTTGGCGACAAGGCCGCCGTCGAGGTTGAAGCTGACGGGCTCGCCGTCGGAGAATTCCACAACACCGAGGTCGTTTACGGAGTTGAGGCCGGGAGAAGACTGGTCGAACACAACGGGTGATTCCGATTCGGACGGTTCGGGCGGCGCGGAAGGCTCAGGTGGCGGGATTGGGGCCGGGGATGGGGTGCTGGCGACGGGGGTGGTGGGATTGGGTTCGGGAGGCGCCGGAGCGGGGGCGGGTGGCGATGGGGGTGGTGCTTCGACCGGGGCAACTACGAAGGGCGTGGCAGAAGAGTTGGATGAGCCAGGTTGAAAATAGAACCAGAGGCCGATCAGCAGCAGGGCGGCGGCGGCAAGGACGGCGAAAATCTTGAGGGTGGAGCGCATGGCCGTCACAGGCGTTGTGAGATTGGGTTTGCCGCGTGCCGTGCGCAACAATCTGGGAGTCAGGGTGAATTCTGCGGTGGTGGCGTGGCGTGACTCTCGGACGACAGCGTTGAGTCAGGCGGCTGAGCAAGCCGGCTTACTAGAGAGCCATCGGAATTGATTAAATGGAATTGAAAGATGGCATAGCGGTGGCGATTCGGTGTGGCAGCGGCGGTGGAATTGCCGGGGGCGGTCGAGTTGGGCGGCGATGCGGGTTCGGCAGTAAGGTCAAACGCCACCGTTTGGCCGTTCAAGGCATGGCCACTGGTGACAAGTTCGGTGACGTTGGTGTGCTGCACGTCTCCGCCCGAAACGGATTGCTGTGAGACCAGGTCGGTTATCGTCGCCTTTATGGAGTAATCCACGCTGCCGTTATCGTTCACCATGGGCAGCACGGTGAAAGTGACGCCGAGGGGGTCGGTGGCATAAGGGCTGTTGGGCGGTTGCACACCCGGTTGCGTCGTGGAGATTTGCGCTTCCTGGCCGCTTGGGACGGTGATTTTGGGAGCGGCCATCAGGCTGGCGCCCTGGGTTTGCAACAGGGCGTTAATGACAGTCTGCACACCATAGCCATTCGTATGGCTAAACGTATCGACAGAGATGGGTGCCAAAGCACCAGCGCCCACATTGATGCCACCGGGCAGGCTGGGTAGGCTTTGTGGGACCGAAGTAGCGTTGCCGGTTGCCAGCTGGCTCGTTTCTGAGCTGGTGGTGTTTTGCGCGACCGTCGCTGGTTGGGCGCTTGCGTTGCCCGAGGGAGGGGGAGAGCCCAGCAGGTATAAATTGCCTGTACTGGAGTTGATGAAGTTGTTCGGGTGGGCCGGGTTCGTCACGCTCCACTGGAAGCCGAGCTCCTGCACCACACCCTGCTGAATTTCGAGGAAAGTGGCCGAGACCTCGACTTCCTTGGCTGGCTGGGGGGAAGAGGGAGTGGACGAGTCGGCTGCGTAGCCGAGGCTGGGCGCGAGGAGCGCCAACATGGCCACTGCAAGCACGGCAAAGTACGTTTTTTGTAGGTGCATGTGGCGGATGGGAGGTGCGATCAGGGTCTAATAAAATGAGCCGATTGTCACGGTGGTTATGAGGACGGATTTGCCGGAGCAGGGGTGCGGCGCACTTGGGGGGTTGGCGACACTTGCGTTGGCTGCTGGAATAATGCCCCGGGCGGCAGCCGGTTGACATTGTTCCCGACGATGAGATTGAAAGTGACGAGGGCGTAGCGGTGGAAGTGCAAGGTGCCCGGGGTTTCCACAATCTTGCTGCTGCCGGGCACGGAATCACGGAAAACCGTGGGGTGGTCAATGTCGCCGAGATCAAAGACAACCGTCTCACCATCGAAAGTATTGCCACTGGTGACCAGCTCGGTGACTTCGAAGTGTTGGACGGTGCCGTTGGTTTCGGACTGCTGGGAGACGACATCGCTGAGGCGGGCCTTGATGGAGTAGCTGATGCTGTCGTCGTCCTCGACCACGGGCAGCACGGTGAACGTAATGCCCATGGGGTCGGTGGCGTAAAGGCCGTTGGGCGACTTGACACCGTCTTGGGTGACGGAAAGCTCGGCTTCTTTTTCGCTTAGAACGGTGACTTTGGGGGCGGAAAGGACGGTGGCGCCATGAGTTTGTTCAAGGGCGGAGATGATCGTATTCACGCTATAGCCATTTAAGACACCCAGCGTGCCGCCGAGGTTCGACGTGTTGCCGGTGACTACACGACCGTTCAAGACGCCCAGCGTGCCACCGAAAGCAGAAGTTGCTCCGGCGCCAACATTGATGCCGCCCGGCAGGCTGGGAATTGTCTGCGGAGTGCTCGTGGTGTTGCCGACCACGAGCAAGCCAGTCACCGGATCAATGGTGCCTTGCGTGATGGTGGTAGTCTGCGCGTTCGAACTGGCCGAGGGGAAGGCATTGCCCAACAGGCGCAAATTGCCCGTTGCCGTCCCATTGCTGGCGGCGGGGGGTTGGCCAGGGGCGGTCGAGTTACCGGTCAGGTTGCCTGAGCTGGCGGTGCCATTGGCTCCCGTCACATTCCATTTGAAGCCCAGTTGTTGCAGTTGGCCCAATTGGACTTCGAGGAATTTTGCATCGACTTCGACCTGCTTGATTTCGCTGTAGCGCTGGAGGAGGTTGGCAAGGCGGTCGAGATTTTGCGGAGTGTTGGTGACCCAGATTTTCGTGCCATCGTAGGCGAGGCGGGCCTGTTCCGGGAACGCGACACCGGCGTTGACGAAGAAGTTCATGAGGTCGTCAGTAACATGAGGATCAATTTTGCCGGGCTCGCTGGAATGCCGGCCGGTGAGGCGGGCGAGGGTGGCCTGGGACATCGGGAAGTCGCGCGTTTCCAGGTTAAGCTCGGGATTTTGCACCCGAAGTATTTCAAGAATGCCCGCGATGCGGTGCAAATTGGGAGCGGTGTTCTTGACCACAATCTGGTTGGTGCGGGTGTCGTAGAAGACGCCGGCGTCGGGGCCGAAATCCACACCGTTGGCAGTGAGAGCCGCCTCGAGGGCGGAAGAGATTTGTCCATCCGATGAGGGAAGCGGACCGATAATCGTCGCCAATAGGTCGGACGACAGGGGGAAAATGCGGATGCTTTCGTCGGAGGGGAGATTGCCGGTGATGGACAAATCGGGGGGTGAGTTGGCGGGTGGGGCACCAACGAGATTCGTCTCTCTAGCCACGGCAGTTGCGGAAGCGAGAGACGACGCGTTGGATTGGAAGATGAAGACGGCGAGGTCTTTGCGGCCAGGTTGCGGGTCTGGATTGGCATGATCGCCTTTTAGATCACAAAGAAATGGCTGGTTCGAAGGCACACAGCCGTCGGCAATCCCGCCAATCTGGAACGTGGCCGCGGTCGGAGTTCCAGGCAGGGAATAGGAAGTGGTGTAACTGATCGAATACATCAATTGCTGGCCGGCGTGCACCACATCGACCCACTCGGCATGAATAAAGAATTGGCAACCAAGAATGGGGTCGCTGGCTGGATGAAGTTGCCGCAAGGGATTGTTCAGCGTGAATTCATTCTGCTTATTGATGCGAATCGCAAAGGGCGGAACGGCGGTGATTTCGATGTCTTGAGTCTGAGAAAGTTTATCCGGGTCGAAATGGGCGGGGTCGAATTTGAAATCCGCGGGCACATTCAAGACCCAGCACTTTGCGGTGAGGGCGGAAGGGGTCGCAGGAGTTGAAGATGCAGGTGCGCTTGATACTGAATATGAGTTGGCCGAGGTGTTGGGGGTGGAAGAATCTATGCCAGGCGAGGAATTTTCCGGCGCGGCCTTGAGCATGGCGATGGGTACGACGATGGCGGCGACAAGGGCGAGCGCGGCGAGGACGGCGGCGCGGGTGAGGGCGGAGCGGTTGCGGCGGGCGTCGAGAATGGCGAGCAGGCGGCCTTCGAGGGTGGAGTGGCGGGCCATGGGGACGGCGGCCCAGTTGATGAGGCCGCGGCTGCCGAGGCGGGTGGCGAGCCTGAGGAGTTCGTCGGCGTAATCGCTGGGGCGGGAGCCGTGGCGGAGGACGAGGTCGTCGCAGGCGCGCTCGCGTTCGATTCTCATGCGGTGCGCGGCGAACCAGGCGAGGGGGTTGAACCAGTAGAGGGCGCACGCGAGACAAGCGAGGGTCTGGGTGAGCCAATCCCAGCGGGTAATGTGGGCCAGTTCGTGGAGCAGGACGACGCGGCGGCGTTCGATGGGCCACGCGGCGGCTTCTTCGGGCAACACGAGGACCGGGCGCCAGGCGCCCCAGGTGAGCGGGGCGTTGACGCTCGGGCCGAGGCGGAGTCGCACCCGGCGGCGGAGGCGCAAGTCCGCGGCAACGCGCGCGAGCAATTGTGTCCAGGCGGGATCGGTGACGGGCGCGCAGCGGCGGGTGAGGCGGCGCATTTGCCAGGCGCCGATGGCGAGTGGCAAGAGCGCGAGGATGGTGCCCGCTGACCAAATTGGCAGAATCCAGGACCAGCGTGAAATTGGGACGAGATCGGCGGAGGAGGCGGGCGGCAGAGTGGCGTGGGAATCGGTGGGTGGGAGTGCCGAAGCAATCGTGAGGGACGCGCTGTGGTATGAGTTGGTGGTGGATGGTGCGGCTAAAAGTATGGGCGGCGATGGGCTGGCTTCCGGAAGGGCTTTGGCTTCGACGCTGACGGCGGACCAGCCCGGCAGCCAGGGGGTGCGCCAGGCGGGAAGTACGATGGAAAGGATCGGCAGGAGGAGCGCGCCGGCGAAGAGCACCGTGACGGCGAGCAGCACGGCGCTTTTGCCGGCGGCGTTCACGAGCGCGAACAGGATCGGGAAAGTGGAGGCGGCGCTCATATTCAACGGCCCCCTTTCCGGGCGTGGTCAATGAGCGCCTTGAGGCGCGTGGTTTGCTCGTTGGAGAGCGTGATTTCGCGGGCATCTAGCAGGGCGGCGACGGCGCTTTCAGTGGAGCCTTCGAAGAAGGTCTCGACGACGCGGCGAATGGCGGAGCGGCCGGCTTCGTGGCGGGGGCGGGTGGGCTCGTAAACGTAGCGTGGGCCGTCCTCTTCG
The DNA here is from genome assembly GCA_049509815.1 of Opitutales bacterium. Lineage (GTDB taxonomy): Bacteria > Verrucomicrobiota > Verrucomicrobiia > Opitutales > JABDGR01 > CAZDAQ01. The sequence continues at coordinate 344 of JBEKZN010000042.1, read as the reverse complement.
ATTTTGAGGCGGCCCTTTTGGACGAGGATGGCGAGGAGGGCGCGGACGGCGGAGTTGCTGGGCGGGTCGGCGAGGCAGGAGCGGACTTCAGCGGCGGTGGCGCGACCGCGGCGGTAAACGATGTCCATGATCTGCCGCTCGCGGCGGCTCAAGTCGGTGGCGGGGGTTTTGCTCATGATAGGAGAGAGGAGCGGACTATATGCTAAAAATTTAGCATCGATGAGCCGGCGTCAAGTCCTTTGTGCTAAAAAATCAGCATGGTGACGGATCGCCGCCGTCAAGCGGCGGTGGAGGGGTTTACTTATCCAGATTGAAATTGATCGGATCCGAGCCTTTATAGGCGG
>JBEKZN010000041.1:0-8879 GCA_049509815.1 Opitutales bacterium | reverse complement strand
TGAGCGAGAAGCTGGGGGTGCCGGGTGCGGCCGGTTCGTTGCGGAAGGTGACATTGATAAACACCGGGGCGCCAGGGGGACGACGATATTCCTTCAAAATCCAGTCCTTGACGAATTTTTCGACACTCTCGCGCGCCTGAGGGAAAAACTGGGGAAGCTTCTGCGCGGCCCGGGCGCTGAGCTTGGGGGTGAGTTCGCGCAGGAGATCGGCGGTGACTTCGTTTTTGTCCCAACGCAGCCAGCCATTTTCGCTTTTGATTTCAAGATGGCTGGTGTCGATGGAAGGGGCGGGGAGCGATTTGACGGCGGGGGCGAGCACGGCACAGGTGACGGCACCGCCGGCGGTGACGTTGGTTTGAAGAATCCACGGGTCGCTGAGGGCGACGTAGTAATAATAGGTCACGGGCACGCGAATATCGGCGCTGGTGGTGCCGAGCAGGTCGGTATCTTCTTCGGAGAATTCCTCGTTGGCCTTGACGTCGGCAACCAGCAGGCGCCCGGCAAGGTCGGGCTGGATGGTTTCGAGGTGTTCACGAAAAGTTTGGACGACGTTGTCCTGCTTGATGGCGTCAAGGAGACGGGCCATGCCGTCGGCGGAGGCGTTGACGAATTTGCCGGCCTGGGTGCCGGGGCTGCACTGGTAAACGACAAATCCGGTGAGCGCGCAAAGGGCCGCGAACGCGACCGCACCGGCCCACGCCCAATGGTGGGCGCGGCTGGGTGGACGCGGTTCGGTCGAGAGCACGGGACCGGTCGCGGGTTCGTTTCCGTTCGCCATGGGTCGAGGATAAAATCGTCAGGCGCAAAGACCAGACGAAAGCGCGGCAGCGCGAGGCGCTATTCGCATTCGTCGGCGACGATTTCGACGGCGAAAGTGGAGCCGGTGCCGAGTATGCTGTCCACAGTGAGATCGCCGCCGAGCAGCACGGCGAGCTGGCGGGAGATGGCGAGGCCGAGGCCGGTGCCGCCGTAGCGGCGGGCGATGGAAGGCGAGGCCTGGGCGTAGGGCTTGAAAAGTTTGGCGGTGTCTTCGGGCGCGATGCCGATGCCGGTGTCACGCACCTGGAAGCACAGACGCCAGCGGCGGGGCGAGCCGGAAGCGGGGTTGCCGAGTTCGGGTCGGGCCGTGACCTGGAGTTCGATGTTGCCGGTTTCGGTGAACTTGATGGCGTTGGAGAGCAGGTTGCCGAGGATTTGGCGCAGGCGCATCTCGTCGGTGAGGATGCGCACGGGGACTTCGGGCGCGACGCTGGAGGTGAGAGTGAGGTCTTTGGCCTGGGCGGGAGCGTTGAAGAGGCGGTTCATGCTTTGGACGAGCGGCCAGACGGCGACACATTCCCAGTCGGGTTCGAGTCGGCCCGCTTCCAACTTCGCATAATCGAGGATGCTGTCGATGAGTTCGAAGAGGGTCTGCGCGGCGGTTTCGATGAGGACGACGTTTTCGCGCTGGTCGGGGGTGATGGGGTCGTCCTGCAGCAGGTGGGCGAGGCCGATGATGCCGCTGAGGGGCGTGCGCAGCTCGTGAGTCATCACGGCGAGGTAACGGCTTTTGGCGGCTTCAGCGGCCTCGGCGACTTCCTTGGATCGCTGGAGGGCTTCCTGGAGTTCGCGCTGATGCGTGATATCCTGGAAGGCGACGACGATGCCGCGCCGGCCGGCGAACTCGACCGTGCCCGCCGAGAGCAAAACCCAGAGGCGGCGGCCATCGTGGGTTTTGAGCCGGACCTCGTAATCGCTGATGGGCTGGCCGGAGCGCAGGCGGGCGACGATTTGTTCGCGCAGGCCGGGGTCGTCATAGAAGTCCTCGGCGTTTTGATCGACGAGTTCGGCCGGATCGAGGTGCATGGCGGCCGCCGCGCGGCGGTTGACGAAGAGCAGGCGCTGGGTCTCGACATCACTGATGGTGACGGGGAACGGGGCCTGCTCGGCCAGCTCGCGGTATTGTTTTTCACTGGCGCGGACCTGGGCTTCGGCGCGCTTGCGCTCGCGGACTTCGCCGCGCAGGCGCAGGTTGAGGCGCAGCAGGGGAAGGGCCCAGCCGAGGGTGCCGACGGCGACGAAGGTGAGGATGCCGAGGGTCCAGTAAACCCAGGTGTAGTCGGGTTTGGGGTTGGGGTTGTACAGGAATCCGTTGAGAGAGAAGTCGCGCGGCAGCATGCCGAAATCGGCGTAGGTGTCGGCCATGTGCTGCCAGCGGCCGGGGTTCATGTGCCCGATTTCGATGAGTTCGGGGTGCATGAGCTCGGCGGTTTGATTGGCCTCGAAGAGCAGTTGCTCGCGCGTTTTGCCCTCGTCGTCGTAATCGCGGAGAATCAAGTCCACGATTTCGGCCTGGTGGGAAAGGGCGTAGTCCCAACCCTTGAGGCTGGCCTGCAAAAATTTGCGGACGCGATCCGGGTGTTCCTTGATCTGGCTTTCAGTGGTGAAGAGGCAGTCGCCGTAAAAATCAATGCCGCCGGCGCGCGGGAGGAAGCTGTAAAAAGGGAAGTTGCGCTGGCGCAGCGTGTATGGTTCGTCGGTGGAATAGGCGGACATGGCGTCCACTTTGCCCGAGGTGAAGTCATCGAGATTGAAGGTCTGCGGCTGCACGTGGAGCTTGGAAGGGTCCACGCCTTCGTACTTGAAATATGCGAACAATTCGGCGGACTCCGACGGGACCATCATCAAGCGCCGGGTGGAGAGCGCCTGCAAATCAGTGGCGCCACTGGCGGCGCGCGCCACGAGGATGAGGGGCGAGTGTTGGAAAATCGCGGCCAGCACCACGACCGGGTAGCCTTTTTGGCGAAACAGCAGCAGGTCCGAGTTGCCGACGCCGAATTCCGCATGGCCTTCGAGGACGGAGAGGGTCGGGTCGTGCGCGGAATCCGCCTCGCGCAGGGTGACACTCAGGCCGGCATCGCGGTAGTAGCCCTGGGCGATGGCCGCATAATAGCCGGCAAATTGAAACTGGTGCCGCCACTTCAACTGGAGCGTGACGTGATCGAGGGGCGCGGCGGCGGAGGGATTGGCGGCAGCAGGCGGCGCGGCAGTCGTTTCAGCCCAGCCAGAGGCCACGCTCCCCGCCAGCAAGAGCACCGCCACCCAGGCCTTCGTGACAAATCCATGGCGCAGCATTTACGGTTTCAGTTTAGACGGTTTGCTCATTTCTTCAACCATTTAACCCCGTTTTGCGCGTGGAACGCGCAGCGAAAAATATTGAGCACCGCGGCGCTCGCTGGCACTAGGAACGGATGCCGCAGCGCCAGCTCTCGCCTCGTTGGATTTTGTTCATCCTGACCGGCCTGAACCTTTTTAACTATTTGGACCGGACGGTGCTGTCGGCGGTGTTGGAGCCGTTGAAGGGGGATCTGCACTTGAATTACGCGCAGGGCGGCTGGCTGGCCACGGCGTTTTTAATCGGTTATTTTGTCACTTCGCCGCTGTTTGGGTATTTTGGGGACCGGGGTTCACGCAAGCGGCTGATCGCGCTGGGGATATTCGTGTGGAGCGTGGGCACGATTTGCACGGGCTTTGCGATGACTTTCGCGGTGATGCTGGCGTTTCGCGCGCTGGTGGGCGTGGGCGAGGCGAGCTACGCGACGATCAGCCCGAGCTACATTTCGGACAGTTATCCGCCGTCCCGGCGCAACAACGCGCTGACAATCTTCTACGTGGCGATACCGGTGGGCTCGGCGATCGGGTACGTGATTGGCGGATTTTTCGCGCAACCGGAGGTGTGGCGGCACGCGTTCATCTGGGCCGGGGCGCCGGGTTTGGCGCTGGCGTTGGTGCTGCTGCCGTTTGCGGAGCCGAAGCGGGGGGCGGCCGAGGGACGGGTGGAAGAGGCAGGCAAACTGCCGAAGGCGCTCGATGTGCTGAAGCTGTTTCGCCTGCCGCAATACATGCTGGTGGCGACGGGTTACGTGGCCTACACCTTCGCGCTGGGCGGCTTTTCCCTTTGGGCGCCGACGTACCTGACGGTGGTGCACGGCGTGAGCCAGCAACATGCGGCGACGTTCTTCGGCTTGGTGCTGGTGGTCTCGGGGTTGGTGGGGACGTTTGCGGGAGGCTTCGCGGCGACGGCGTGGCAGCGGCGCGACCCGGCGGGTTACGCGAAAATGCTGGCGTGGTCGGTGGCGGCGTCGGTGCCGCTGGCGTTCGCGGCGTTCCTGGTGGACTCGGAAGCGTGGTGCATGCGGTTGCTGGCGGCGGCGATTTTCCTGGTTTTTTTCTGCACCGGGCCGGTGAACACGTTGATTCTGGAAACGGTGCCGATCAACCTGCGCGCGAGCGCCATGGCGCTGTCCATTTTCCTGATCCACCTGTTTGGCGACATGTGGTCGCCGTTGCTGGTGGGGATATTGTCGGACCGCATCGGGATGAAAAGCGCGGTATTGATCCTACCCGCGGCGCTGCTGGTGTGCGCCGCGCTGTGGGCGGTGCTGGCCTGGCGGATGCGCGGCGGACATTCGCCGTCTCCGGCCACGACGTGAACTTGAACGCCCCGGCGGGGTCGGATAGATTAAAGTCATGCCCCGAATGTTTCCCGACGCCCGGTGGTGGCGTCTTTGGCCAATTTTGGCCGCGGTGCTAGCGGTGTTGTCCGCCGCGGGGCAGGACCTCACGCTCCCGCCGACGGCGGCCGACCGCGCGGCCGTGCTTGCGAAAGGCTGGGCGGTTTCACGCGATCAGCTGGGGAAAATTTTGGCACAGGCTTACGAGCCCGCGAGCGCCACGCAGCCCGGTTCGGCGGGGTCGGACGCTTACCAGGAGTGGCTGTGGCTGTGGCAATGGAGCGAATTGCTGGCGCGCGATGAAAATGCGGAGGCCGCCAAGTTTTTGGGGCAGCACCTTTTCCTTTCGCCCGACGATCAGCGGTCCATTTTGACGCCACCCGGATATGCGGCGGATCCGAGCTGGCCGCCGGCGCCGGCGGATGGGGTGCAAGGGCTGATGGCGGAGCCTGCGGCACGGGACCGGGCGCTGGGGAAGCTGTTGCGCGCAGACGCCGTGCCGCCGCAACACCGTCCGCTGGCGGATCTCGTTCCGTCGGATGTGCTGGCGGGGTGGCTGAATGACGAGGATTTTTCGCGGATGTTTTTTGCCAACCTTTCACCGGAGAACTACGCGCCGGGCGTGCTGCGGGCGCTGGCGCAAATCCAGGCCGCGCACCCGGACAAGTTCCAGGAATACTCGGCGCTGGCGCTGGCCATCGCGCTGGTTTACGACCGGAAAATGCCGGCCTACTGGCCGCACCACCAAGTCGCCCCCGCGCAGGTGCCAATCAAGGACTACAGCCTGGCGGACTGGTTCGCCTTCTGGGTGGCGAACAACGAGGCACCGGGCGCCCTGCTCGATTTGCGCCGGCTCAAGCCGGAGGAGATCAAATTTGTGGTGGATGCGCCGCTCGACGAGTCGGAATACGCCTGGGCGCAGGCGAACGTGCACTTTAGCCGCAATGATTTCGCGCAAGCGTACAGTTCGATCACCTACGACATCAAGCGCAACCAGGCGCAGCAATACGACTGGCCGGAAGGGCCGTACACGCTCGCGGCGATCAGCAAGCTGGGCGGCATCTGCGTGGATCAGGCGTATTTCGCGATGATTGCGGGCAAGGCCCACTGCTTGCCGACGCTGTTCTTCACCGGGCAGGGCAGCGGGGGCGGCCACGCGTGGTTCGGCTATCTGGAGTCCGGGGATCACTGGCAGATGGACTGCGGGCGCTACGAGAACCAGAATTACGCCACGGGCGAGGCGCTCGATCCGCAAACGTGGCTACCGCTGAGCGACCATGAACTGGCGTTTTTGACGGAGCAGTTTCACGCGCGGCCGGAATATGCGGCGTCGCAGGCCGATCTGGTGCTGGCGGGATTGTTCGAGGCGCAGGGCAACATCACGCAAGCCGGGACGGCGCTGGACAGTGCCATCGCCGAATGCCCGTTAAACAACACCGCGTGGGACGCGAAGACGGCGTGGCTCGTGCGCACGGGCGCGCCGCTCGAGGCCTTGCAGGAGCACCACGAGGCGGCGGCGCGGGCGTTTTCCACGCAGCCGGACCTGAAGGCCCAGCACCTCAACGCACTGGCCGACCTGGCCCGGCAAAATGGCGACACTGCCTCCGCCCGCGATCTGCAAAACCTGATCATCGCCCAAAATGCGGACAGCCGGGCGGATCTCGGCGTCAGCTCGCTGGCGAAGCAGTTGCTCGCGCTGATTGACCAGGGACAGTACGACACCGCGTTCAACAAGTACCAGCAGGAGATGAACGAACTGGGGAAAAGCGGAGGCGGCAATTTCTTTTACCAAGTGGTGCAACCGTTCGTGAATGCCTTGCTCGTGGCGGGCGAGCAGCGCCGCGCACAGGAGGCGCTGGAAATGGCGCGCACAGCGCTCAATCCGGCCGACGGCACGATTTTGTGGCACCAGATGGAGGAACTGGACGACACGGTGCTGGCCGCGCCGAAAAAACCGCCGAAAACCGTGGAGGATCCCTGAGGCGCTTCAGGATGGGGCCGGCGGCGCTTCGGTCAGCCGGCCGTAAACGACCTCGACTTCGTATTCGAAGCGGACGCGGCCGTTTTGCTGGTGTTCGTCGAAGAGTTTGCGCAATTCGCGCACCATGACGTCGTGGTTCGGCTCGCCTGGGAGCGGAATGGAGGAGAAGGAAAGCATGCGCCCGAGCGCCTGGGCAAAGTCCAGCTCGTCCGCGTGCCGGGCGGCGATTTTCCGGAAATAAGGCGAGGGTGCGAAAAAGCGGGTCATCACCGGATCGTGAAATTCCGAGATCGAGCGGCGCAGCTGGGAGCCCCGGTCGTCCGTGCGGAAACGATGGGACAGTTCGCGGTAGCCGCGCATGAAGGCGCTGTCATCGGAGCGCAGCTCGTTGCGCACGAGCGCGACCCAGCCGTCGGGTTTCAGGATGCGGAAGAATTCGCGCCGGGTCGGTTCGGGGTCGAACCAGTGAAAAGCCTGGCCGGCAACGACGAAATCAGCGGTGGCGGCCAGGAGCGAGGTGGCTTCGGCGCGCGCGGCGATGCTGGTGAAATTCGGATAGCGGGCGAGGTAGTGCTCGCCGGCGACGCGCATGGCGTCGTTGGGTTCGACGCCGTACACGCGATGGCCGGCGGCGAGAAAAACCTCGGCGAGAAAGCCCGTGCCCGAGCCGATGTCCGCGATGACGTGCGAGGGCCGCAGGCCGAGTTCGGCATGCAGGAATTCGAGCAGCACCGCCGGGTAATGCGGGCGGTGGCGCAGGTAATCGTCGGCGCGGTCGGAGAAACGCCGGGTGGGATCCGGGGTGGGCATGGCGGCGGGCGGGTTTACTGGGCGGGCTGGGCGTTCCAAATCGGGAGCACGTCAGGCGAACCCTGGGAGCGGATGCCGTTGTCGTTGAGGATGTCGTCGGTGGACGAGAGCATGGCCTTGCGCGGGAAGACCAGCGTTTCGGAGTCGCGACCGTAGAACTCGAAGACGACGAAATCGTCCTTGAGGTCGCGCAGGGTGGCGACGAGTTGCGCGAGGTTCTTGACCGGGATGCCGTTGACGCTCTTAAGCACGCGGGTCATGGGGTTGCTGTAGCCGATGACAAGTTTGTCGGGAAAGAAAGGAGAGGCGACGACGACCAACTGTTCGCCGTCGAAGGCGGGTTTATCGCTGCGGCGCGCAATCAACGGACTGCCGAGCGTGCTGAGGATTTCGGACCACTGCTCGTTGGCGGCGGCCAGGCGGCTGACAAAGTCGGCCGTGGCGGCGGAAAAAACCAGCGGCCCATAGACAAAGTAGGAGGGGTAGGCGCCATTGAGTTCGGGAATGAGCATGGGGTGCGAGGCGCTCACGGGCAACTGGATGGCGACTTCCTTGCCGTCGCGCACGACGGTGAGCGGGACAAGGCCGTTGTGCGCGATTTTCTGGACAAGGTACTGGAAATCCATGCGCAGGTCGCCGTCGAGGGTGATCATGCCCTCGTCGTCCACGGGAGTGTCGCCGATCTTGGTGATGACGTCCCATTGCTTGAGGGGGTAGGCGGGATCGGAGCTGTTGGGTTCGTGCACGACGGCACCGTGGATTTGCTTGTCGAGCTTGAGAAAATTGCGCAGGGCGGGATTTTCGAGGGTTTGGAGTTCGTCGTACATGGCGGGTTTGCCGCTGTAATGGCCGTGGGCGATGTCCTGAAGGAACAGCTCGATTTCCTCGCAGGGGATGATGTAGCCGATGTTCTCCGCGCCGCCGAGTCGGCTGAAGGCCAGGCCGATCATCTGGTCGCCGGCCAGGGCAGGGCCGCCGCTGTTGCCGGGGTTGATCGCGGCGTCGATCTGGATGCGCAGGCCGGTGACGGGGAAGTTGTATTCGACGAACTCAATGCGCGAGACGATGCCCTTGGTGATGGACAGGCCGGTGCCCCCGGTGGGGTAGCCATAGACCATGACGGAGTCTTTGATGGACGGCAGGTGGTCGGCAAAGGGCAGTGGAGGCCGGCTATCAAAGAACGTGTCGTCGTCGAGCTTGAGCACGGCGAGGTCAATGCCGGGTGCGATGTATTCGACTTCGGCGGGGACGCGGTCGCCGGACTGGTAACCCTGGACTTCGATCTGGCTGGCATAGAGCACAACGTGGGCGTTGGTGAGGATGCGGTGCCCGGGAATGACGACACCGCTGCCCGAGGCCTCACGCGGCTCCTGTTTGGCCCAGGGGCGGAACGGGTCGGGATAGCGCATCTCGGAGAAGATTTTGACCACGGAGTTTTCGACGCCAGGCGTGGTTATAGCGGACGGAGCGTCAGGGGCGACCGGTGGGGCGGCGGGTTCGGTCGTCGAATCGGCGGCGCGGGCCAGGCCGGCAGCCAGCAGGCAGGCCATGGCGCTGGTGAGACCAACACGGAGCCAGCCGGAGCGGAAGCAACG
>JBEKZN010000040.1:0-8951 GCA_049509815.1 Opitutales bacterium | reverse complement strand
CTACTTCTACTTCGGCGACAAATTCCTCGGCCCCGACGGCAACATTCCCGCCGACATCATGCCCGACAAGCTCCACCCCACCGCCAAAGGCTACACCATCTGGGCCGAATCCATCAAGGAACCCCTCGCCAAGCTGATGCAGTAAGCCACCCGATCCCCGGCCAACCCCGTTTGGCCGCCTCTTTATCATTCGCCCACTTAATAGAAGAAACTCCTTGCATACCTAGTTCCTCTAGGTATGCTGCCCCCCCATGATCTCCAAGGAACTCGTCGCCGCTTCCTCCCGGCCCCTCGTGCTGTCCATCCTCTGCGAAGGCGAAAACTACGGCTACGCCATCCTCCAGCGCGTCCGCGAGCTCTCCGCCCAAAAAATCGCCTGGACCGACGGCATGCTCTACCCCGTCCTCCACCGCCTCGAAGTCGAGGGCCTCGTCCGCGCCGAGTGGAAAGTGGCTGACAATGGCCGCGAGCGGAAGTATTACTCCCTCACACCCGACGGCCGCCAGGCCCTCCGCGGCGAACGCGCCCAATGGCTCGCCGTCCATCAAACCCTCTCCAAATTATGGACTCCCGCCACCCTTTCGATCTAGAGCGCGAGCTGGCCCGCTGGCGCCAGTCGCTCGCCGCGCACGAGGCCCTCACCCCCGAACGCGCCAGCGAACTGGAAACGCACCTGCGCGACGAGATCGCCGCGCTCCAAGCCCTCGGCCTCACCCCGCGCGAATCCCTACTTGTGGCCACGCAGCGCCTTGGTGACGCCCCCGACCTCGCCGACCAGTTCACCGCCGCCGATCCCGCGGGCGTCTGGCGCAACCGCATTTTCTGGATTGTGGTCGGTGTCCTCGTGGTGCTCTTTGCTCAGCCCCTCGCCGGGTTTCTGGCCACCGGCATTTTCTTTTTGTGCCAAAAATTCGGTGTTCCAGGGCTCGGCAGCCTCGTCGCCTCCGTGATCCCGCTCGTTTTCGTCGTCGGCCTGCTCTGGCTCTTCATCGGCCTGGCCCGCGGCCGCTGGCCTCGCCTCGCGCACGGGCTCGAATCCTGTTGCTCACGCCGGGAACGCTGGGCCTGGCCGTTCCTCGCGCTGGCCATCGTTCCCGCGCTCGCCCTGATCGGCATTTGGGGATACATGTTCTTCGCCACTCACGGTTCCGCCCATTCGTTCGGTCCCGGCTCCCGTTACTTTTTCTTCATCCAATCGCTCTACCTCCTGTTCCCCATCGCGCTGGCCGTCCTCGCCGCCGCCTACGCCCCCCGCCGCCCGTCCTCCGCACGCTGAATGGTCTTGTCCTTTCCCCGCCCATCAATCCCGCCCTCCTCCATGAACGCCTTGCCCAAAACCCTCGCCGCCCTCGTCGCGTGCGCCGCCTCCGCCGCCGTTGGCTACTGGTACGGAACCTCCAAAATTAATTCCCCGTCCGCCGCTTCTGCCGCGTCCGCCGCGGGCGTCCATGCCGCCTCCGCTTCCGGCCCCGGATCCGCCGCTTCCGCCGCCGCCGCCGGCCTCAACATCACCGACCTCCTCAACGGCGCCACCGGTGCCCAGGCCGCCCAGCTTCTCGAAAAATTGGCGAAATCCGACCCCGCCGCCCTCGCCGCCTGGGCCAAAACCCTGAGCCCCGACAAATGCGCCGCTCTCCTCGCCCTCCTCAAAGGCCAGCCCGCCAATTCCCTCCTCAGTTCCGTCCTCGACGCCGTCGTCAACAGTTGGGCCACGCAGGACCCCAAGGGCTTCCTCGGCTCCGCCCAGGGCGTCGGCGTGCCCAAGGTCCGCGAAGACGGCATGGACGCCGCCCTCAAAGCCCTCGCCTCCACCGACCCCAAGGCCGCCCTCGACTGGATCAAGCAAAACCCCGGCACCGCCTCCACCAAAGCCCTTCAGGCCCGTTACGACGCCGCCATCGCCGGCTACGCCGCCACCGACCCCCAGGGTGCTTTCGCCACCGTCATGGCCCTCGGCGAAGACACCCAGCGCGACCGCCAGATGAAATCCAGCGCCCTCCACTCCCTCGCCAACACCCTCGCCGATTCCGGAAGTTTCACCGACGCCGCCACCATGTTCGCCCAGCTCCCCGCCGGCCAGTCGCAGTCCGATGCCTACTCCACCCTCGCCCAACGCTGGGCCGAAGCCGACCCCCAGAGCGCCTCCGCCTGGGTCGCCACCATCACCGACCCTGCCGCCCGTTCCCAAGCCAGCCTCTCCGTCGTGAATGCCTGGGCCGCCAACGACCCCGCCTCCGCCGCCGCCTGGGCCGCGCAAGTGGACCAGCAAAACAACGCCGCCGGCAACCCCGGCCAGAACAGCCAGCAGCTCCTCGCCGCTGCCGTCCGCGATTGGGCCAACTACGACCTCGACGCCCCCGGCCAATTCCTCAACCAGCTCCCCGCCTCCCCCGACAAGGACACCGCCGTCGGCATCTTCGCCCTGCGCGCCGCCCAGGAAGACCCCCAAAGCGCCGAACAGTGGGTCAGCACCATCAGCGACCCCGGCATGCAGTCGCGCATCAGCATGGGTGTCGCCTTCCAGGAGCTCCAGCAGGACCCCGGCAACTTCTCCGCCTTCGTCGCCAACGACACCCTCATGAACGATCAGCAGAAGCAAATGCTCCAGAATCTGCCACCCAACATCATGCAGAACATGAACCAATTCAACAACATGATGGGCGGCGCCGACGCCGCGCAAAATATGTTTGAAAATATGATGATCAACGGCGGTGGCCCCTTTGGTGGCGGAGGTGGTCGTGGGTTTGGCGGAGGCGGCGGCGGACCCGGTGGCCCGGGCGGTGGTGGTGGCGGCGGCGGATAAATTTCCGTCTCGCCCGCAAAGCGGGATTTGACGCCCGCCCGCGCCCGCCTCTATATCCTCGGCCATGGCTGTTACCCTGGGCCTGGATTTTGGAACCAACTCCGTGCGCGCGCTTGCCGTGCGCTGCCGCGATGGCCGTGAAATCGGCTCCTGCGTTGTTGACTACCCCGGCGGGCATCAAGGCGTCCTGCTCGACGACCACGATGTCCACCTCGCCCGCCAGCATCCGGGCGACTACCTCTTTGGCCTTGAGCGCGCCATCCACGGCGCCCTCGCCCAGGCCGCGCAGGCCGAGCTGGGTTTCACCCCCGCGCAGGTCATCGGCCTCGGCGTGGACTCCACCGGCTCCAGCCCCCTGCCCGTGGACGCCACCAACACCCCCCTCGCGCTCGACCCGCGCTTCCAAGACCACCTCGCCGCCCAATGCTGGCTCTGGAAAGACCACACCGGCCACGCCGAAGCCGCCCGCATCACCGCCATTTCCCGCGAATTTCGCCCGCAGTACGTCGCCAAATGCGGCAACACCTACTCCTCCGAATGGTGGTGGAGTAAAATCTGGCGCTGCCTGAACGTCGCGCCCGACGTCTTCGACGCCGCCTACTCCTGGGTCGAACTCGCCGACTGGGTGCCGTCCGTCCTCGCCGGCGTGCGCGACCCCAAGGCCATCATGCGCGGCGTCTGCGCCGCCGGCCACAAGGCCCTCTACGCCGAAGACTGGGGCGGCCTGCCCGATAAGGAATTTCTCGCCAAACTCAACCCCAAGCTCGCCGATTTGCGCGACCGTCTTTACGACAAAGCCTACGACGCCTCCACGCCTGCCGGGAAACTCTCCCCCGAATGGGCTCAAAAACTCGGCCTGCCCGCCGGCATCCCCATCGCCATCGGCGAGTTCGATGTCCACTACGGCGCCATCGGCTGCGGCGTCGAGGAGGGCGTCCTCGTCAAGGTCATCGGCACGTCCACCTGCGATTGCGCCGTCGTCTCCGCCCAGAAAACCGTCGCCGACATCCCGGGCATCTGCGGCATCGTCAAGGGCGCGATTCTCCCCGGCTTCTACGGCATCGAGGCCGGCCAGTCCGCCGTCGGCGACATCTTCAAATGGTGGGTCGAGGTCGTCTGCGAGGGCGACGCCGCGCTCCACGAACGCCTCACCGCCGAGGCCGCCAAACTCCGGCCCGGCCAAAGCGGCCTCCTCGCCCTCGACTGGAACAACGGCAACCGCACCATCCTCGTTGACCAGCGCCTCACCGGCCTCCTCGTCGGCCAGACCCTCCGCACCACCCGCGCCGAAATCTACCGCGCCCTCATCGAAGCCACTGCCTTCGGCGCCCGTGCCATTTTGGAACGCCTCGAGGAATACGGCGTCCCCGTCACCACCGTCGTCTGCGCCGGCGGCATCGCCGAGAAAAACCCCCTCCTCATGCAGATTTACGCCGACGCCACCGGGCGCGACATGCGCGTCGCCCGCTCGGCCCAGGCCTGCGCCCTCGGCTCCGCCGTCGCCGCCGCCGTCATGGCCGGCCCCGCCGCCGGCGGCCACGCCGACTACCCCTCCGCGCAAAAAGCCATGACCGGCCTTAAGGACGTCATCTACCAACCCAAACGCTCCGCCCGCGCCACCTACAACAAACTCTACAAGCTCTACCTCAAGCTCCACGACAACTTCGGCGGCGTCCGCGGCGGCTCCCTCGCCCCCATCATGAAAAAACTCCTCGAAATCAAGGAAGCGGCCACTCCGGATTAATAAAGTGCCGTTACATCAATTTTGATGTTGCCCGTTATGGAATTCTCTGTAGAGTTTTATGAAACCACCGCTGGAAACTGTCCAGTGCGTGAATTTCTGGATGAACTTGAAACAACTGACCCTAGCGATTTTGCCGCCGTCACGGCTGGCTTGGCTAAGCTTTGTGATCGCCAAAATCATCGTCCTCCACTTTCAAAATCCATTGGCAAACCGCTTTACGAACTGCGTCATGTCGGAAAGCTGAACACCCGCATCCTCTATTTCTTTGTGAAAGGCCGGCGCATCATTGCCGTGCATGGCATCCGCAATAAAGATTGGAAAATTCCCTCGCGGGACCGCCGCACTGCGTTCGCCCGCATAAATGACTGGCTAACCCGAAACTCTCATGAAAAAGACTAATTTTGACCTTTACCTTGAAGAAAAACTCAAGGATCCCTCCTTCGCCAGGCGTTTTCATCAGGCGAGTGAAGCCTGGGATGTCGCCTTGCAACTGGCCAGCCTCCGCCAACGCTCCGGCCTCTCGCAAAAAGCACTGGCCCGCCGGCTGAAAACCTCCCAGCAGCAAATCAGCCGCCTGGAATCACCGGCCTATGAAGGCCATTCCCTGAGCATGCTCCGCCGGGTAGCCCAAGCCATGAATCACGATGTCAGTGTGTCCTTTGTTCCTGCAAATAAGAAACCAACCGCTACGACCAAAAGCAAAACTGGAAAAAATCCCGGCCGCTCCCATCTCGCGGGGGCAGCCTAATCAATAATTTCCAGCGACTCCTGTCGCAATCGAATGCGTTAAGTATGCGCGAATAAAGCCACCTTATCTACGATCCCGCAGATTTCCCTCTTACAACCCACCCAACGCATAAGGGAGCGACTTTGTCGCGACACTTACCCTGTGGGCGCATAACGCCCACAGGGACCAACCCACCCAACGCATCAAACCCATCAAACGCAACCAACCCAGCCAACGCAGTGGTACCGCTCCGCATCGATTTCTGCTATAATCCCGTTCAATCCTTCACCTTCCATTTCAACCCGCTTTGCCTCGTCCCACTCATTTTCCCTAACTCTTTCTGCCGCAGCCGCTCCGGTTCCGTTTCAGGCGAAATCAGCCACGGCAAATCAAACCAAATCAAGACATCATTTTTTTAAATACCCCCCTCCGCTTGCCTCTCCGCGGGCATTTCTGCACTCTTCATTCTAAATTCCGCCTTTCACCATGATCCTCCTCCCTAAAAACACCGAAGTCTGGTTCCTCACCGGCAGCCAGCACCTCTACGGCGAAGCCGCCCTCAAAAAAGTCGCCGCCAACGCCCAGGCCATCGTCCGCTCCCTCAATAAAAACGCCGGCCTCCCGCTGCGCGTCATCTTCAAGCCCGTCCTCACCCGCCCCGAGGAAATCACCGCCACCCTCTCCGCCGCCGACGCCGACCCCAGGTGCATCGGCCTCATCGCCTGGATGCACACCTTCTCGCCGTCGAAAATGTGGATCACCGGCCTCAAAAATCTCCGCAAGCCCCTCGCCCACCTCCACACCCAGTTCAACCGCGACCTCCCGTGGGGCGACATTGACATGGATTTCATGAACCTGAACCAGGCCGCCCACGGCGACCGCGAGTTCGGCTTCATCGGCGCGCGCCTGCGCCTCAAGCGCAAAATCGTCGTCGGCCACTGGGAGGACGCCGATGTCCACGCGCACCTCGCCGCCTGGATGCGCGCCGCCCGCGCCTGGCACGACTGGCAGGGCGCCAAGTTCGCCCGCTTTGGCGACAACATGCGCCAGGTCGCCGTCACCGAGGGCAACAAGGTCTCCGCCGAAATCGCCTTCGGCTTTTCCGTCAACGGTTATGGCGTCGGCGACCTCGTCGCCAAAGTCAACGCCGTCAAGGACGCCGCCATCGACCGCCTCTGCGCCAAATACCAGGAGGAATACAATGTCGCCGCCGAACTCCGCAAAGGCGGCGCGCGCCACGCTTCCTTGCGCGACGGCGCCCGCCTCGAGCTCGGCCTGCGCGCGTTCCTCGTCGAAGGCGGCTTCAAGGGTTTCACCACCACCTTCGAGGACCTCCACGGCCTCGCCCAGCTCCCCGGCCTCGCCGTCCAGCGCCTCATGGCCGACGGCTACGGCTTCGGCGCCGAGGGCGACTGGAAAACCGCCGCCCTCGTCCGCGCCATGAAGGTCATGGCCGACGGCCTCCCCGGCGGTGTTTCCTTCATGGAGGACTACACCTACCACCTCGCCTCCGGCAACCGCAAGGTCCTCGGCGCCCACATGCTCGAAATCTGCCCCTCCATCGCCGCTGAAAAACCCTCCCTCGAAGTCCACCCCCTCGGCATCGGCGGCAAGGCCGACCCCGTCCGCCTCGTCTTCGACACCGCCCCCGGCCCCGCCCTCAACGCCTCGCTCATCGACCTCGGCAACCGCTTCCGCCTCCTCGTCAACGAAGTGGACGTCGTCGAACCCGACGCCCCGCTCCCCAAGCTCCCCGTCGCCCGCGCCGTCTGGGTGCCCAAGCCCGATTTCGCCACCGGCTGCGCCGCGTGGATCCTCGCCGGCGGCGCGCACCACACCGGCTTCAGCCCCGTCGTCACCTCCGAGCAGCTCGAGGACTTCGCCGAAATCGCCGGCCTCGAATTCTTCCTCATCGCGGAGCACTCCACCCTGTGCGGCTCCAAGCGCGAACTCCGCTGGAACGAACTCTACTACCACCTCGCCCCCGGACTTGGAGCGGTGTGATGTTGGGCCATTTCGTGTTTCACCAAACCTATGAACGAAACCGACGCCACTTCAAAGTCATCAAGCTCGTTCCCCATGGCCTGGGCCTCCGTCCTGCTCACGCTCGACGAGGCGGATTTCGCCAAGCTTCTCGGGCGGGAATTCTACGGTCTGGAAATTCTGCGCCCGGCCGATTTCTTCTCGCGGCAGCGCGCGGCGGGGCAACTCCAACCCGCCTAAGCTGGAGCGGAAATCCGCCCGCCTTCACGAATCGTCGCTCACCACGGGTTTTTGTGGCCTTCCCATCCTTGTAAATCCGTGTAATCTGTGGATTCTCTTTTTCGTCTCTATCCCCTTCCCCCATGAAAAAATACCAAGGCATCCGCAACGACTGCTGGGAGGCCAACCCTGCCTGCCGCATTCGGGCGCACGCCTTCGGTCTGCAAAAATCCGCCTGATCCGCCGCTCACCCTTTCAGCTTTACCGTCGGCCCTCTGCTCTCCGGCGCCCCGCCCCGAGACCGCAACCCTCAAAAGCATCCGCTGCTATCAGACTGTCGTGAGCTCGGCCAAAACCGATGAACATCGACTCGTGTGGGGCCTGAGCGTTTTGCTCGTGCTGGCCGTGCTTTTGGTTTTCGTACAGACGGCGTGGTTCGGCTTTGTCAATTACGATGACGACCGGTACGTCTATGAAAATCCGGTGGTGCAGCAGGGGTTGACGGTTGCCGGCGCAGAATGGGCGATAACCTACGGGGATATTGGACCATGGCATCCGCTAACCTGGATTTCCCTGATGTTGGACGACGAGATCTATGGATTGTGGGCGGGAGGGTACCATTTGACCAATGTAGCTTTGCAGGCGGCGGCGGCGGTGCTTTTGTTCCTGGTGCTGCGGCGCATGACGGGGGCGCGGTGGCGCAGCGCGCTGGTGGCGGCGATTTTCGCCATTCATCCGTTGCGGGTGGAATCCGTGGCCTGGGTCACGGAGCGCAAGGATGTGCTCAGCGGGGTGTTTTTTATGCTCACCTTGATGGCTTATCTGCGATACCGCAGGCAGCCGACGCCGTGGCGTTCGCTGGTCATCAGCCTGCTCTTTTGCGCGGGGTTGCTGTGCAAGAGCATGCTGGTGACCCTGCCGTGCGTCCTGCTGCTGCTCGACTATTGGCCACTGGGACAAATGGGAGCGGAAAAGCCGGACGGAACGGAGCGCGTTCGCGCAATCGACTGGGCACGGGCGCGACGTCTGGTGATCGAGAAACTGCCCTTGTTTCTGCTCGCGGCGGGTACCTCGGTGGTGATTATGCACACGCCCGATCACGTGGACGACCCCCTGTCGTTGCGGCTAAGGCTGGAAACCGCGGTGATCGGCCCGGTGGTTTACCTTTGGCAAACGGTGTGGCCGGTCCATTTGTTCCTCCCCCACCTCAACCCGACCCGGGATTTTCCCGTATGGGAAGTTGCGCTGGCACTGGGGCTGCTGGCAGTCGTGTCGATTGCGGCCCTTGTCCTGCGCCGGAAACGACCCTACCTCATGGTGGGTTGGTTTTGGTATTTGGGGATGCTGTTTCCCGTGCTGGGGATTATTCCGTCGCGCATCGCCTTCGCGGATCGTTACACTTATCTCCCGCAGATCGGATTGCTGGTGGCGCTGGTGTGGGGCGGCGCGGAATTGGCCGCGGCGTGGCGGGTGCG
>JBEKZN010000004.1:0-15858 GCA_049509815.1 Opitutales bacterium | reverse complement strand
ACCACCGACGGCACCCTTTCCTTTAACCTCAATGTTGATTATGGTCCGCCCGGCAACGCTACTATATTTGCCAATGCCACCGTGAGCACCGGCGGCCATTACTACCTTGCGGTCGATGGCGAGGCACTCACCGGCAACTCCACTTTCTTCGCGTATAATGGCGAGACCGACCCGAACTATGATTTTACCATTGATTCTCTGAACAGCGACTATGGCACCGACCTGCGCCGCTGCGGGGCCACCCTCACCCATCCTCTCGGCCTGCCCCTTCCCGGCGACAGCCCGCCCTCCGTCTACATGCAAGTCAGTGGCGACACTTCCCTCGTCGGCCACGACTTCCCCACCGCCGGGGGCAACGGCACCGCCAGCTTTCAGGCCATCAATTTCACCGGCTTTGCCCTGACCACCGACGGCGACCCCTGGATCAACGGCCAGACCTACGACCTCGACAACCTCGTTCCTTCGCAATACGCCGGCGACGTCGGCCTGACCAACATCGCCAGCAACGGCACCATTGCCACCGGCGTCCTCTACCCTGGCGGAAACTTTTCCGCGCCGGTCCACACCGCCCTCTACCTCCCCTGCGCCCTCTCCGTCGATACCAACAACGACGGCAACATCGACCTGGTCAACGACTCCGACCTCACCTCCCCGACCAGGCCGTTCAAGTTCTGGCTCAATGATGACTGTGACCGATTGAGCACGACCAGCTACGGACCCGAAGATGTCTATTCAGAAACAGAGCAAGATGACTTGGACAACAGTGCGGCCTCGGTCACGGACCTAAGTGACGGAAATGTTGACTGGCATCTGAACACGATTCCCTGCCAGCGTGACCTTGAGGACTTCGCCAGGTTGTGGGTGACCATCGGCGGCCTCCAATCGGCCATCGCCAACGGCACCATCATGGTCGGATTGAAATGGGCGGGCAACATCACCGGCACCCCAGCAGTCAAACTTTACCAAGCCTACGAATCCGCAGGCGGAACCCTTTACCTGAGCGATAACGCTACCGCCACCAACCAGATCACAGGTAACTATGGCAACGCTATCGCGGACGTTTCCGGTGCGGCGGCCAACAGCACGGTCATCGCGCCGACTTCCGGCGACTGGGACTTTGTTTTCCCCACGTCGGTTTTCGCTAACCTCACGACGGCCAACAGTACCACCCATCTGCTCTTTGAGGGTTGCACCGCCGGCCAGGGTGAATTGCAAATCGTGTTCCTGCTAAATAACGGAGGCACGTACACGAAACTTGGTGGCGGCCCGGGTGTGTGGTTGAACTTGCAAGAACCGGCTCAGTTTGTGGAACGGTACACCTGTGGGGATGACAATGGTGGAACCGCCTCCAGTTCCTATTCAAGGTTTTCGGGTTCCCCGACTTTTCCTGCCCCGGTGAGCGATTCCGACAAGGATTACGTGCTATACGTGCACGGCTATAACATGGACCCGTCGTCGAAGCAGCGGTGGCTGGAGACAGTGTACAAACGGCTCTATTGGCTCGGCTACAAAGGCCGGGTCGGGGAGTTCTCCTGGCCGTGCGAATACGGTTCCAATCAAATGTATTTTGACATCAGCGAACGGCGCGCCTGGCAGTCAGCCGGAGCTTTGTACGCATTACTGGGCAACCTCACGGCACAAGGCTATCGAGTGCACATCATCGCCCACAGCCAGGGCAACGTCGTCGCATCCGAAGCTCTGCGCATAGCCGGGGCAAATTCTGGCGTGGCGCACACCTACATCGCGTCGCAAGCCGCCATTGCTTCGGGCTGTTTTGTGCCGGACGCGACGAATATCACCTTCTACACGATGTCGGACCACCAAACTTACAGTCCGGACTTTTACAATTATTACACCACATCCAGCGACGCGCCTTACATGGGGAACGCCACAATGACGGGATCTGCCGGCGCGATGGTCAATCTCTACAATCCCAATGACTATGCTCTGAGCGGTGACAGCTTAGCCGACACGGGTTGGGAATATGCCGAGAACGGAAAGCCGATAATGTACCTTTACGGTCTCACCGACACCGGCTGCACCTATACCTACAATTCAACCGTAAATTGTTTTAATCGGAGCGACGGCACCGTTTTGACTTGGCCGGCCAACCGCTACGAAATCTTTTCCTATGCTGCCGGCCCCTGGACATATCCCTTGGGGATGAAGCCATCCGTTGGGGTGTTCGGGAGTGCCACAGATTTAAGTGGCTCGCCGTATGACTTTGGCAGCACCCATATTTATCACAGTGCTCAATTCAGGTCGTCTATCGCCCTGCGTTGGCAGTACTGGAGCAACATCCTCCAGACGATTGGCGTCCAACCGCACACGCCATGAGTAAGCGTTTCTATTTGTGCATCCTCGTTGTACTCATAGCATCACTTACGTGGTGGTTTTGGCCGCGTGCACAAACTTCGCCTGGATTCCGGCCTACGGCCAATAACGCTCCCGCCACATCGGCCACGCCGCTGTCCAGCAGCGTAGTCAAATCCCCGACACCCCCTCCTGACGGAATAGCTCCCACGCCACCACCCACACCCGCTCAACTTCAGGCGTATGAGCAATATGAAATGCCGCACATGCTGGACCTGATGGCTAAGGCCGACCGCCCCATCCAGTTTTACGGCAAGGTCATTGACCAGAACGGTAATCCAATTCCAGATGTCAAAGTGGCATTAAGCATAAAATTGCTTAAAGTTCCGAAACCGGAAGCGATTCCGGCCGATTTGTTTGACGGTTACTCGTTGACCACGGATGCCGACGGGCTTTTTTCGCTGACAGACGCCAAGGGAGAACTGCTCACTGTAGATTCGTTGCAGAAAGACGGTTACGAAGCGGCTCACACAAACATTAATCGAGGGTATTGGTACTGGGCCTCGCCAGGAGCCGAATATGTTCCCAATTCCAGCCAGCCAGAAACCTTCCAAATGTGGAAAGAAACCGGAGCCGAAAAACTAATCGCTTCGAGTTTTGGCACTGGCTTGCGCACCAACGGGACTCCGATTTACTACGATCTTTTTACTGGCAGCAACTCCCCAAGCAGAGGGGATTTAAAAATCTGGCTAGACCGCAATCCGCAGGAAATTAAATGGGGTCAGCGCAACTACGATTGGTCAATAACCATTGAGGCAACCAGCGGCGGCATTCTCGCCTCTGATGACGCGCAAATGTATCTCGCCCCTGAAGATGGCTACCAGCCCCAGCTTGTCATCAACATGCCCGCAAACGCGCCAGGATGGACGAACCAGATGAACGCACAGTTTTATTTCAGAATACGGGGCGGAAAAGACTACGGAAGGGCGCAGGTGCAATTCATGGTCGGGTCGGATCGCCAAATTACTCCGTTTAGCATGACCACGAACGTCAATCCCTCCGGCTCACGGAACCTAGAACCGCCTCCACCATCGCCGCCTCCACCTCCTTCAACCAATCCGGTTCAGCAACCCGTCATTCGTGAGGGACAAGTAGGTCCATGACCCGATGGAGCGTTTTCTTCCAGCCGTTTTGATTCTGGCCTATGGGCTGGCGGTAGGGTGGTCAGCAAGCTATCGGCGACGGTGGGGTTGTGCGGTGCTGGTGACGCTCATGAATGCGGGGCTCACAGTGATCATTTTTTTCCTCGTCGATCTATTGACCCATTACGACAAAAATATCCGACTGAGCAACGTGCCCGTCGAGTTCTATGGCCCGACTGCCTATTTGTTGCTGTTGGCGGCGGCCGTGGTGGTGCGCCGAGTGGCGGTGGTAAATGTGCTGATCGTCGTTGCACATATCGTTTTGCTGGCAGGTTTGCCGACGTGGGACAAGATAGGCCGATTTTATGTCTTCGCCGCCCTGATCGTCGCGCTGTGTGCCCCGATCTGGTTTCTGGCTTACCGAGCCAAGTCCCAGCCCATAGTCGTCCAAGTCCGGCGAATTGATCTGTGGGCCACTCGGCTCCTCTCACTTTTATTTCTGGCGTTCTTGCTCTTCGCCGCGGAGTCGTGGTGGACGTGGCCTGCGGAGCAAACCGTCGTGGTCAATTCACAGCGACCGCCTTCAGCCCATCCGATTCCGCAACCCGTCACCTATAACGGGCAAATAGGCCCATGACCTGATGGAGCTTTTTATTCCAGCCGTTAATTAACACGGCTAGAGGTGGAGGGCTTGGAGATCGGCGCGGAGGGCGGCGAGCTGGCCTTCCGGCGGAAAATTCCCAACCGGCAATCCCAGGTCGAGGACGGGATGGGTGAGCCACTTGTGGAAAAATCCGCGCACGCCGGGCCGCTCGACCAGATCGTGCGCGATCAGGAAATCCTTCAGCTTCTTCAATTCGACCGGGTAATTATTCGTCAGGCCGAGGTACAGCAGGGCGTTCCGGTGCGCCGCGAATTGCTGTTGCAACCGCTTTTCTTCGCGTCGTTTTTCGAGCAGCCAGTCGAGAAACTTGGAAATCAAATCGGTCATGGTGACCGCCTAGCTGACGGGCTGACTGCCGGGCGGGAGAATCTTGATGGAGGCGATGAACGGCTGCTCGTTTGGGCCGGGGCCGTCGCGGTGGAGGTTGAGGAAGCGAACGTCCTGGGCGCGGAGGCGGACGATCTTGCCGGCGCACAAGTCGGCGAGCAAATGGGCGAGCCGCCAGCCGGTGATCACCACGTCGGCGGTCGGGAAGAGCAGGACCAGGCGGCGGTCCGGCACGTCGGGGCGGGTGGCGGAGGCCTCGGGGTTGGGCTGGACGACGTAGTGCTGGAGCAGGCCGATGGGGAAACCCCAGCGGGTGCGGGCGTCGGGCAGGAGTTCGAGGAACGGCGAGGGCGTCTTGGAGACCTCGAAACAAACCGGCACGGCTTTGGGCGTGGTGGGATCGTTTGGCATAAAATCACATTCCTAGACTGGGGCCGCGGGGCAACTTCTTTTGCTGCTCCTGGGCGCGGATAATATCGTCCATCTCGCGCACCTGGCGTGCCATTTCCTCCCGCGACGGCGGGGCGAACGGATGGGATTCCGGCTCAAAATTCGCCGCCGCGGCCATCTCTGCCGGCGACGGCGGGGCGAACGGGTTGGCCGCTTCCGGCAGGCCCAGCCAGCGCAACGACGAGGCGGCCAGGGCGGCGAGGTGTTGCTGCACGAGATGCAGGCGCGACGGCCGCCCGACGCGCCAGCGTGGTGCCGGCACGGCTGGAGGGGAGAAAGTTTTTTCCTCCAGTGGTGGAGGGGGTTTTACTTCCGGCTCCGATTTCGGAATCGGTTTGTAACCGCGCTGCGACAGCGCGGCGTAAATCTCTTTCCACTCGGGGGCGAGTTCGACGGCGGCCTTGCGCTGGCGGGAGAGCTCGACGCGCTCGCGCAGCCCCTCCTTGTCGTCGGTGAAGATGCGGCACTGTTCCCGGCCCCGCGAAATCGACACATAGAACTGCTCCCGACTCACCGCCGGAAACGACTGCGAGGAGGCGACCAGTAAAACTTCGTCCACCGTCTTGCCTTGCGACGAGTGCGACGTGACGGCGTAGCCGTGGGTGAAGGCGTTGTAATTCCTCGGCAGGACGCGGCCGTCGGCGAGCGTGATGCGGCCGTGCTCGATTTGTTTCACCTGGACCCGCTCGCCGTTGACCAGCTCGTCCTGATTCGCCTGCAACAAAAGCCAGTCTCCCGCCGCCACCGGCAGCTCGTGAGCCTGGCCCACGTCGAAGCAGGCGGCGGCGCGCGCCGGATTAAATTCCACCAGGCGGCCCCGGTGGCGCAGCAGGAGGCCATCGGGGCGCACGGCGGCGACCGCGGCGCAGTCGCCCTTCTTGAAATCCTTCGTCGCCTTGACGAACCGCAGATGGAGGTCCGGGGTGTACTGCCCGGCGTGGCCGCGTTGCGCTTCCGTCCAGGACTCGGAATCAAACACGGTGACCCGCTCCTCGACTTTGCCCAGCGTGCCGGCGTCGCGCAGTTTGCCGCGCACCCGTTGCGTCACGGCCTCGATCTCGCGCCACGTCGGGGAGACGAGCAGCGCGGATCTCCCGGATTTTGACGCGGCCAGGTAGGCGTCGGCGGCCAACTCGTAAAGTTTGCCTTCTTCCGTCAACGCCTCGGTGACGGCCCCGAGGCCGTCGAGTTTGTCGAGAGCTTCGCCGGATTGTTTGGTGGCGGCGAGTTCGACCGCCTCGCGGTAGGCGGCGGGCTGCTGGCGGCGGATGGCGGTCAATTCGCCGAAGCGGTACTCGGAATGCTCTTCGAGCAGGCGCAGCGGATCGCCGCGCCCGACGCTGGCGTGCTGGCCCGTGTCGCCGGACAGGACCAGGCGCACGCCCCGGGCCTGCGCCAGTTCAAATAATTGCACCATGTCGTCGAGATCGGCGGTGCCCGCCTCGTCCAAGACGAGGACGTTCTTTTCCGACAGGGACCGTTTGCCCCGGCCCACGTCGAGAATCACCCGCTTCAATGTTTCGGCCGCCAGGCCATCCTGGCGCAGCACGTCCCGCGCGGCGGTGCCCGGCGCGCAATACACCGGCGCGTAGCCCGCGCCGGTGACGGCCGCATGGAAGGATTGCAGGGCGGTGGTCTTGCCGGACCCGGCGAGGCCGCGCAAGCCGGTACACCAGTCCCGGCTCGTCAGGACATGGCGCAGGGCTTTGGCTTGGTCGGGGGCGAGGCCGGGGGGCGGGGCAAAGCGCGGCGCCAGGGGCGCGGCGGCGCCGCTGCCGGCATCCACGGCCCCGATCAGGAAGCACTCCTTGCCCAGCAGTTCGTGTGTCGAGAACTCCTCCCCGACCCGGACCAGCCGGGGATCGGCCTCCAGGGCGGCCTTGAGCTGGGGGAGGTCCACGGTGCCCCGGCCCCGGATCAACGCCTCCTGGAGCAAGCGGTGGCGCGGCACGACGCTGACGCGGGAGTAGGCATGGTTGAGCGCGTAATCCACGGCCTGGGGGGCCGCCACGGCCTCGGGATGGGGCATGGGGGTGGTGGACGCGGTGGCGGCCGTCACCAGGCGTTGGAGGCCCATGCGCTCGCTGGGGTAGAGCTGGACCAGTTGCCGGTCCCGGACCTGGGCCTCGGAAGCCTCCTTCAACTTGCGGGGCCGGGACTGGTGGACGACGTGCGAAATCTCGTTGCGGCTCAGGCGGCGGCCCAGCCGCTTTTCCTCCTTGGCGATGGCGGCGTCGCGCTGCTCCGAGCGTTTCGAGAAACGCTCGATGATGGACGACTCGACCCCCTCGATTTCAAAGCTGCCCTTGGCGGTGGACCGGGTGCCGTAGCCCAGCTCATGGAGCCGCCGGGTGAGGGTGTGGCGGTACACGGCGGTGGCGTATTGGGAGGCGTCGTAAAGGGTGCGGGGCTGGATGGCCTTCCACCGGCTTTCGACCTCATCGAAGGTGGCGTTGAAGGCGCAAAAATGGGTGTGCAGTTGGGGGTCCAAAGCCCGCGAGGTGTTGTGCAAAAACGACGCGGCGACGAGGCTGCCGGTGGTGCGGTCCTGGTCCTGAATGCCGTCCTTGCGGATGCGCGTTTTGACGAACTGCTCCAGCTCCCCCATGGCCAGCACGGCGGCCTCCTGGTGGGCCGCGACAATGCGTTGATCGTTGAAGGTGACGGCCAGAATACTAACGCTCTTGGGGGCCGAACAGGTGAAGTCGAAAAAGATTCTCCGATTGGCTAATTGGAGCGGGGTTAATTGTTGGCCGGTGACCGGGTGGCGGTTGTCGCAGAGCTTGAAAAATACCTCGCGGGAAACGACCTCTCCGGCTTTCAATCCCAGCCGGGGAGCGGCGTTCCCGAACCATCTTCCGGCCTTCGTTTCTCCCTGCGAATAATAGTCATTGCACGAAAAATGCTCGTCAAAATAACTCGTGGCAACGGCGCGGTTGACTTGCGGCTTGATCGTGAACATGGCGGTGAATTCCGATGCAATATACCACAGCAGAAACGCCGAATCGCCGCGAGCGCAAAGCCGTTGCTAAAACTGCTGTTAACTGCATGACACCAACCCCGCTGGCCTAGCGGCGGGCCGAAAACGGACGCCGGGACGAATCTGCGCGCGGATGTTTGCGCGGAGCCGCAAGCGGAATCACGAGCGGACTAAGAATCGGCTTCACCAGCGATGCGAAAGCGGCTAAGGTGCGAACCCACGAACGGAGACACGAGCCATGACCCAACGAGCGGAATACGGCACGGTGAACGAAGCGGCGATCAGTCAGGCGCTGGACCGCCTGGCGAGCGAACCGGCGGTGCCACGACCGAGCCGGGTGGACGCGGAATTGCGGCCGCTCGCGGACAAGTTGCTGCGGCTCCATGCGACCGGCAAGAGCTACAAAAAACTGGCGGAAGGACTGGCCCAGGCCGGCTATAAAATACCCGTCAGCACGCTGCGGGACCACATGGCGAAGTGGCGCAAGGAACGGAAGAAACGACGCCCGGTTAAGCGGTAAAATCGCGCGACCCAGGCCGTGCTCCGCGTCGCTCCGGACAGCGGCCGGAGGCCGCTTGCGCCCGGCCCCGATCGCGCGAAAATAGCCAGCCGGGGCGGACGACCGGGGCCGGCTGCGGCGCGTCCCGGTGGGGACTCCTCGCCAGCCCCGGCCCACCGCCCCAACGGCTGGAAAAGAAATGAGGTAAATGTCCATTTTGGACTTTACTTCGTCCACAAAAGACGGTATCATGTATAAATCGGACTAAACAACGTCCGTTTAATCCCTATCAAATTATGAAAATTAAATACGCGTTTTGGAATAATAAAGGCGGCACAGGCAAGACCAGTCTGGCCTTTCAGGCTATCACGATGTACGCCCAAAAGCACCCGAATAAAAAGGTGCTGGCGATAGACATTTGCCCGCAGGCAAACCTCTCAGAACTGATGCTGGGGGGGCTGAACAACAAGGGCAGTGACAAATTGCTGGAGCGCCACGGCCTGCTGCCGCGCTGTAGCCTAGGGGGGTATTTCCAGCTCCGCCTGCCGTCCCCCTACACCCCTCCCGCCTTCAAAGCCGGTGATTTTATCACCAAGCCGAGCGCCTACAACTCCGGCATCCCGACGAACATTGACCTGGTTTGTGGTGACCCGTTGCTCGAGTTGCAGGCCAACGCTGTCAACACCCTGGCGAACCAAAATATTCCGGGGACCAATGCCTGGATTGCCGTCATAGACTGGCTGAAAGTCTTTCTGGATGAGGTTGCGCGTGACTACGACACCGTGTTCATGGACTGTAACCCGAGCTTTTCCCTCTACACGCAAATCGCCCTGGCGACGACGGACAGAATCATTCTGCCAGTGATGGCGGACGATTCATCGCGCCGGGCGATTCAGAATGCCTTTTCGCTCATTTACGGGCTGAAATTGCCGTCCGAAATCTACGCCTCCTACGCCTTTGCCACCAAACTGAAGGAGGCGAAAC
Organism: Opitutales bacterium; assembly: GCA_049509815.1. Lineage (GTDB taxonomy): Bacteria > Verrucomicrobiota > Verrucomicrobiia > Opitutales > JABDGR01 > CAZDAQ01. The sequence goes on along the minus strand of JBEKZN010000004.1, from coordinate 6,499 downwards.
GTCCCCTGCCGAAGGTCCACCTCATCGCCAAAAACCGGATAACCCAATACATGGGGGCGGCCTCAGCTTACGCGGCCGTTCTCGACGCCATTAAGAACGATATTGAAAGCCTGCTCAAAACATCACCCGGCATCTTTTCGTTCTCGACGGTGAAGGAAGGGTTTGTGGAGATTCGCGATTTCCAGACGACGGGTGTGGTTGCCTTCGCGAAGGGACTGCCCTTCTCAAAATTGCAGGCTGGAAAACAAACCATTAACGGGCACCGGGTCCAGGTGAAGCAGGATTATCTCACAAACAGCACCAAAGCCGTCGAGGAACTCGTCGCACATCTTACCTAGATAGATACGCCTGACAGCGCGGTCACGAACTAGCCGGCTTTGCGCGGCCCAGCCGTCTGCTGGGCGGCCACGAATGCCTCCACGAACTCGGCGACTTTGGATTGCTGGGCGCGGGGCAACTGGTTGGCCCGCTCAAACACCTGGCGCAGTTTGCCGGTGGGACCGGGACCACGGCGTTTGCTGGGTTCACCATTGCCCAAAAGATGGTCGGGGCTGACGCCCAAAGTTTCCGCGACTTGGGTGATCTGTTCCGGGCGCAGAGCGACCGGTTCCCGTTCCCAAAAAGCGTAAGCGCGGGACGAAATGCCGAGCTTCGCGGCGACCTGGGCCTGGGACAGGCCAGCGGCCTCGCGGGCGGCATGGAGACGTGCGCCGAAAGGCGGACGTGGACGATCAGACGGACGACCCGTTTTCATGTCCGCAGTATAAGGGTCGTTCGTAGGAATTGAACAAACTGCTTGCATGGAATGTAGCAATGCTACAAATAGGTCTGCATGTCAAAATCTTCCGATTCGCGCTTGACGCCTTTCCGCAATAGCGGGTGGGTGGACTTCGAGGCGGTGAAGAAAGCGGCGGGCATTGTCGGGGTGGTGGAGAGCCACGGGGTGGCGTTGAAAAAGGAGGGCAAGGACTACATCGGGTTGTGCCCGTTCCATGCCGACCGCAAGCCGAGCCTGCGGGTGACGCCGGGCAAGGAACTCTGGCGGTGCGTGGGGTGCGGGGCCACCGGCAACGTGATCCAGTTCGTGGCGAAGAAGGCAGGCGTCACCGAAAAGGAAGCGGCGCGGCGGCTGCTCGCCGCCGTGCCCGGCCTGCGGCCTGCGGCACAACTGGAGAAAAAAGTCCTGCCCGCCGTGCCACCCCAGGTTGCCGCCGATCTGCTCCACCGGGTGGTCAACTTCTACGCCCGGACGCTGACGAAGGACCGGGCCGGACTCGATTATCTGACCAGCCGCAACCTTAGCAGCCCGGCCCTGCTCGAAAACTTCCGTCTCGGTTACTGCAACGGCACGCTCAAAAACGCCCTGCCCAAATCCGGCGAACTCATCAGCCAGCTACAAGCCCTCGGGGTGCTCAATGCGAAGGGCAATGAAGTGTTCTATGGCCGGGTGACGGTCCCGATTGTGGATGGCGACGGGGTGGTGGTAGGGCTGTACGGCCGCAAGGTGGAAGGCGACGGGGCGCGGCTGCCGGCTGACTCGGCACCGCACATCTATCTAGCCGGGGGACACCGGGCCGTGTTCAATGCCGCCGCCGCAAAAGGGGCGAAGCGGCTCATCATCGTCGAGGCCATCTTCGATGCGCTCAGTTTGTGGCAGGCCGGGTGGACCAGCGTGGTGCCGCTGTACGGCAAGGACGGCTTCACCCTCCACCACGAAACGCTCCTTAAAGAAAATCCACCGTCCGAGGAAATCATCGTCGCGCTGGACCAGGACGAAAACGGAGCCGGACAAAAAGCGGCCCTGCAGCTTGAAGAAAAACTCGCCACCACCCTGCCGCAATGTCCGGCCCGCGTGATCGCCTGGCCGGACGGGATGAAGGATGCGAATAAGTTCTTTTCCTCCAGCCGTCCCGACGCGGCCCGGCAGTTCGCCGCCATACTGGACCCGGTGACGGCTGGGGAAAAAACACCCGCCGAAAATCCCGCCACCGAGACGCCACGGCACGAGGCCCGCGAAAACGGCTTTGCGCTGGTGTGGTCGAATCGCCGCTACGACGTGCTCGGCATCACGCAGCCGAACCCGACGCGGTTGAAGGCCACGGTCAAGGCGCTGGGTGCGGAGCCGGGCCGCTGCCACGTCGAAACGCTGGACCTCTATTCGTCACGGGCCCGGCGACTCTACGCGGCGGAAGCGGCCCGGCTGCTCCGCGTGTCCATTGAAATCGCGGAGTCCGACCTCGGCAAAATCCTGACCGCCGCCGAAAGACACGCCGAGCAAATCAGCACCGCCACTCTTATAGTGATAACGGAGGCCGACCGGGCCGAGGGCATGAAGCTGGGCCGCTCGCCGGACCTCATCGCATGCATCCAATCCGATTTCGTCAAACTTGGCTTGATCGGCGAGGAGCGCAACGCGCTATTCATGTACCTGGCGATGACCTCGCGGAAAATGGACGACCCGCTCGCCATCCAAATGCTTTCCTCCAGCGGTTCCGGCAAAAGCTACACCCAGGACAACGTGCTGTCGCTCTGCCCCGAGGAAGACCTGATTAAACTCACGTCGCTCAGCAGCCAGGCCCTCTTCTATAAGGGCGAGGATTCGTTGCGGCACAAAGTGCTGGCGGTGGAGGAAGTGGCCGGGGCCGAAGGGGCGCGGTACGCGCTGCGCAATCTCATCAGCGCGAAAAAACTCACCATCGAAACCACCGTCAAAAATCCGCTGACGGGCCGGATGGAAACCCAGGTCAACACGGTGCATGGCCCGACGGCCGTGTTTGAAACGACGACGCAGCCCGACACGGACCCGGAGACGAAGAGCCGCTACATCCTGCTCTCGCTCGACGAAAGCCCGGAGCAAACGCGGCTCATCCTCGCGGCCCAGCGGCGCGGCCACACCCTCGATGCGCTGGTGGCCCGCAAGGAACGCGCCGCGATTGTGCGCCGCCATCACGCCTTCCAGCGGTTGCTCCGTCCGCTCGCGGTGGTGAATCCCTTCGAGCCCTGGCTGGGTTACGCGGACGACCGCCTGGCGATGCGGCGCGACCAGCCGAAATACCTGAACCTGATTCTGGCCGTCACCTTCCTTCACCAGTTCCAGCGTCCGATAAAAACCCACCCGGTGCTCGGCGAATATATTGAAGCCACGCTCGACGACATTGCCGTCGCCAACGACCTTGCCACCGAACTGTTCGGCGCGTCCCTCGATGACCTGTCCGCGCCAGGGCGGCGGCTGGCAGGGCAGTTGGGCGACTACGTGGCGAAGCAAGCGGCCACCAAACGCCACGGCTGGGAAAAAGTGGAGTTCAGCCGCCGCGATCTGCGCGAGGCCTTGCACTGGAGCGACACCCGGCTGCGCGTCCACTTGTACGAGCTGGTGCGCCTCGAATACGTCCAGCCGCTCGGCGGTGCCAACGGCACGGCCTACCGCTACCGGGTGCTCGTCGCCCCGTCCGAAATGCGCTCCGAGGGCCGCTTCCTGTCCGGCCTCAAATCGGTGGAGCAGTTGAAAAAGGAAGCCCACCTCGCCGGTCTGACCTCCCACCTCGCCGCTAAAAACGGCCACCCCGCCGGTTCCAACGGGCACCTCGCCGCCACCCCGCCGCACCACAACGGCGGGGCCCAAAATGGTCACTCTCCCTCGGAGAATGGCCGTCACGCTCCCGACCTCGCCGCTGTTCGCGGGGGGCATATACGGCCCACGGTGGCCCACCGCGCATGAGCACCCGTCCAGAATCGCAACGGTTGCTCGACGGCTACCTTGGTTCGCTGCGCGCGCGCGGGCTGGCGGAAGCCACGCTCGCCAGCCGCGCCCAATCCATCGGCTGCTTCCTGTCACAGTTGGAGGAGAAAATGGACCTGCGGGCCGTGACGCGGGCCGACATGCTCAACTACGCCCAAGCTTTACTCTCCAGCCGTCTCACAGTCGGCACGGCCTCCGTGCACCTGGTGGCGTTGCGCTCCTTCTTCGCGTGGCTGGAGGAGACGGATGCGGTGCTGGTCAATCCGTGCGCGGGCCTGCCGCTGCCCAAGCTGCCGAAGCGGCTGCCGCGCCGCGTGCTCACCCCGTCCGAGGTGAAACGCATCCTGGCCCAGCCCGACGTGACGAAGGCCCAGGGCCAGCGGGACCGCGCCATGCTGGAACTGCTTTACTCGACCGGCCTGCGCCGCGCCGAAGTTACCGCGCTGACGGTCCACGACGTGGACTTGAACGGCGGCTTTGTCCGGGTCAACCGGGGCAAGGGCGGACGCGGCCGCATCACGCCGCTGGGGATGGATGCGGTGGCCGCGCTGCGCGACTACCTGGAGGTGCGCCGCACCTGGCTGCAAATCCGGGGCCAGTGGGAAACCGCGCTCTGGCTCTCGCCGATCAAGCCGCACCAGCCTTTGAAAACCCAAGCCGTCGCGTTGGTCGTGCGCCGCTGCGCCACGCGGGCCGGGGTGAAGAACGCCTCGTCGCACGCCTGGCGGCACACCTGCGCGACGCACCTGGTGCGCGGCGGGGCCGGCATCGTGTACGTCCAAAAACTCCTCGGCCACCGTCGCCTCCACACCACCGAAATCTACACCCGCGTCAGTGCCGGCGACTTGCAGCAGGCCGTGCGCCGGACCCACCCGCGCCCATGAAGAATGTCCTCACCGAATGGGAAACGCTGCTCGCCCGCCACCGGCAGGCCCTCCTCATCCACGGCTACTCGCCGCGCACCCTGGCCACGATAGCCACCTACGGCCGCCGCTGGGGCGAGTTCGCCCAGGAGACGAAGCTGACGACACCGCAGGCCGTGACGGCCGCCGCCGTGTCCTCGTTCCAGGCGTGGCTGTGGCACGCCCCGACGATAAAACAGGCCACCCGTTCCATCGCCGGACAGAATAATGTCCTGTCCTATATCAAGACCTTCTTTCTCTGGTTGCAGGCCGAAGGCGTGATCGGCCGCAATCCCACTGCTGCGCTGCGTCTCGCCAAGCAGCCCGACCCGCTGCCCAAAGACGTGCTCACGCCGAAGGAAGCGGCCCGCATCCTCGACGCGCCCAATCTCCGCACCGCTTTCGGACGCCGAGACCGCGCCATCCTTGAGGTCATGTACGCCACCGGGTTGCGCCGCGCCGAGCTGCGCGCGCTTGACGTGGCCGACGCCGATCTGGAAACCGGCGTGCTCACCGTCCGGCGCGGCAAGGGTGGCAAGGGCCGCGTGGTCCCGCTCACCCGCACCGCCGGCCGCTGCCTCGAGGCGTACCTGCGAATCTCGCGGCCTTCGCTCTTAGCCGGCCACGCTTCGCCGCGCCTGTTCGTTTCCTCGGCCCTCTATCCTGGCCTCGACATGGGCCTGGGCGAACACGCGCTGGGCAACCTCGTCAAACGCTACGCCGTTGCCGCCGGCATCAAAAAGAAAGTCACGCCCCACCTCTGGCGGCACACCTGCGCCACGCACCTGCTGCGCAACAACGCGAACCTGCGCCACGTCCAGGAATTGCTCGGCCACCGCTCCCTCGCCACCACCGAACGCTACCTGCGCCTGACGATCACCGACTTGAAGGAAGCGCACCGTCGCCACCATCCGCGCGAGAAAAACCACCGTTGAAGTAAGTCGTTAGAACTGTCTCAATGCCCGTTGTGACCGCCCCGTCTCAGCGTTGCATCCCGCCCCTGTGCTGGCTTTGGCCGTGCCTGCTCGCGGCCTGGGCCACCCCCTGTGAAGGCTCCTGCTTCCTTCCCAGCCGTGGTGCTCGAAATGCACAGCTAGGGAAAAAATCCTCCTATGGCGGCGGATCGTTGTTGGGGATTAATTGGCTCAACGATGATGTGGATCGTTACCATACGGTGGATACTTGGCTTGGCAGCGGTTTTGGTGGGTATTACATCCAGGATGATTTGAATCCGGCGAATTTCACCGGCAACTTGGATAGCGATTTGGATTACATTCCAGGCACGCGGGACCTGGAGGACCATGCTCGCTTGTGGCTGACCATCGGCGGCCTGCAATCGGCCATCTCTAATGGCACCATTGCGGTCGGCCTCAAATGGGTGCCGTTTGGCAATGCCACGTTCAATGGTACGAATAATCCCGGCATTAAAATCTTTCCGGCGGTCGAATCCGACGGCGGCACGCTTTATTTGACCGACAACACCACCGCCAACAATCAAGCCAGTGGCAATTACGCCTTTGCCCTCGAATCAGCTGACGACGGCCATACGTTGATTCAGCCGGGTATTGACGAAGGCAACTGGGATTACGTTTTCAATAAATCAGTCTTCGCCAATCTCACGACAACTAATTCGACAGTACACCTGCTCTTTGAAGGCTGCACGAACGGTAATGGTACCCTTAGCCTTGTCTTCTTGCAGAACAATGGCGGCAACTACACTGTGCTTGGGAGCGGGCCGGGGGTTGCAATGCAACTCCAGGACATCAAAGAAATGTATGAGCGTTGGACAGTCGGTGATGGCCATAGCGGCGTCACGGAAACCGCCGGCAGCATGACCCTGCCGGCCAGTAGTGCACAG
>JBEKZN010000039.1:0-9013 GCA_049509815.1 Opitutales bacterium | reverse complement strand
GGCGGTGGAGCATTACATCGAAAAGGGCATGGACCCGAAGGACGCGGCCTTGAAGGCGATGAGCGAGGTGTCGGGTCCGGTGATGGCGATCGCGCTGATTTTGTCGTCGGTGTTTTTGCCGACCATCTTCATCCCCGGGATCACGGGGCAGATGTACCAGCAGTTCGCGGTGACGATTGCGGTGTCGGTGCTGTTTTCCGCCTTTAACGCCCTGTCGCTGAGTCCGGCGCTGGCGGCGCTGCTGCTGCGTCCGCGCCGGGAAACCCGCGGGCCGCTGGGGGTGTTTTTCCGCTGGTTCAACAGGGTGTTCGGGCGCGTGCAAAACGATTATGTGGCGATCACGGGCGGCCTGATCCGCAAGGCCTGGCTGGCGGGGATCTTTTTCATCGGGTTCACGCTCCTGGCGGGCTGGTTTGGCAAGGTGCTGCCGACGAGCTTCATCCCCAACGAGGATCAGGGTTTCTTTTTTGCGAATTTGCAACTGCCGGATGCGTCGTCGCTCCAGCGCACGAACGTGACGGCAAGCCAGGTGGCGGACATTTTGGAGAAACTCCCCGGCGTGGATTCGGTGACGACGGTGGTGGGCTACAGCCTGTTGAGCGGGGTGCAGAACACGTACAGCGCGTTTTTCTTCGTGAACATGAAGCCGTGGAGCGTGCGCAACACGCCGCCGGAGCGGCTGAGCGCGGGATTCTTCCAGAACATGAACCAGCGGCTGGCGCAGTTGCCGGAGGGCATCGCCTTCGGGTTCCCGCCGCCGGCGATACCCGGGGTGGGCAATTCGGGCGGCGTGCAATTTGTGCTGGAGGACCGCGCCGGCGGCGGGCCGAACCACCTGGCGGTGCAATTGAACAGGTTCATGACCGAGATCAGCGACAAGCAAAAGTACCCGGAACTGGCGAGCGTGATGACGACGGCGCTGTTGAACGTGCCGCAAATCTATTTCGACGTGGACCGGGACAAGGTGCTCAAGCAGGGGGTGCAGCTGTCCGACGTTTATCAGACGCTGCAGGCTTTTCTGGGCGGCTACTTCATCAACTACTTCAATATGTTCGGCTACCAGTGGCAGGTGTTCATCCAGGCAGAGGGGCAGTTCCGCGACAAGATCGACAAGATGAACCTGTTTTATGTGACGAACAAAGAGAACCAGACCGTGCCGTTGAGCGCGGTGATCAAGACCACCAACATTTCCGGGCCGGAATTCACCATGCGGTACAATTTGTACCAGAGCGCGCTCTTGAACGTGACGCTCGACCCGGAATACAGTTCGACCCAGGGGATGGACGCATTGCAGCGGGCGTTTGCGGCGACGATGTCGAACGACATGGGCTACGACTACATGGGGATGTCGTACCAGGAGCAACTGGCGACGAAGGGGGTTTCTCCGATTGCGGTGTTCATGCTCTCGCTGCTGTTTGTGTTCCTGATTCTGGCCGGGCTGTACGAAAGCTGGTCGCTGCCGTTCAGCGTGCTGCTGAGCACGCCGATCGCGGTGATGGGAGCGCTGGCGGGCATCTGGCTGCGGCGGCACAATTTGCCCTTTTTCACCAACAACCTGTACACGCAGATCGGGCTGATCACGCTGATCGGGCTGGCCGCCAAGAACGCGATCCTGATCGTGGAATATGCGAAACTGGAGTACGAGAAAGGCCGGCCGCTGTTCGACGCCACGCTGGAGGGGTCGAAACTGCGCCTGCGGCCGATTTTGATGACTTCGTTTGCGTTCATCTTTGGCTGCATTCCGCTGGCCATTGCCACGGGTTCGGGCGCGGTGTCGCGCGAGGTGCTGGGCACCACGGTGGTGTTCGGCATGATGGCGTCCACGGGCATCGCGATCTTTTTCATTCCGGTGGGCTTTTATGTGATTGAGAAACTGAGCGGCGCGCAACCGGGCACGCCGGAAAAACCGGCGCCCGGCTCGCCGCCGGAGGCCACGCCTCCGGAACACACCTGACCCATGCCACGCCATAGCCGAAACCTGCCGGGATACGGGCGGCTCCTGCGGTTGCCGCGGGGACTGCGCTGGCTGGCTGCGCCGTTACTGCTGGCTTTGCCGGGCTGCATGATGGGGCCGGATTACAAGCGGCCCACGGTCGATACGCCGGCGGAGTTCCGCGCGCCGACCCCGCCGCCGGCCACTTCGGCGAATTCGACGGCGGCACCGGGCAATGCGACCGCGCCTTCCGGGAATGCCACGGCGAGCACCGGAAATTCCACCGCGACTCCCAGCCCGGCCTCGCTGGCGGACCTGGCGTGGTGGCAGGTTTATAACGACCCGGTTTTGCAGGAATTGCTGCAGGAGGCGCTCAAGAACAATTACGACGTGCAGATTGCGGTGCAGGACGTGGAGCAGGCGCGGCAGCTGGCGTACGAGCAGCAATCCTTTTTGTATCCGCAGGTCGGATACGGAGGCACGGTCAGCCGCGGGCGCAACCAGGTGCTGGGCACGCTCCAGCCGCAAAACGGATCGTACAATTCGTCCACGTCGCTGCAGGTGGGGCTGTCGTGGGAAATCGACCTGTGGGGGAAAATCCGCCGGGCCGACGAAGCCGCGCGGGCGGAACTGCTGGCGACGGTGGAAGCGCAGCGCGGCGTGTGGCTCTCGCTGGTCAGCGACGTGGCGTCCACGTATTTTCAATTGCTCGGCGAAGAGGCGCAATTGCAGGTCGCGAAGAACGCGACGCAGACGTACACGGAGACGCTGAACTTGTTCGAGGAACGATTGCAGGGCGGCGTGGCCTCGCTGCTGGACACCTCGAGCGCCGCCGGCGCGCTGGGCGCCGCCTCGGCGCAAGTTCCCGATATCGAGCGCCAAATTGCCGAGACGGAGAACCAGCTCAGCGTGCTGCTGGGCCGCAATCCCGGCCCGATTCCGCGCGGGATCGTGCTGACTTCGCAGACTTTCCCGCCGGACGTGCCGGCCGGGTTGCCCAGTCAGTTGCTGGAGCGGCGGCCGGACATTCTCCAGGCCGAGGCGCAGGTCAAGGCGGCGAACGCGCAGATTGGCGTGGCCAAGGCCAATTTCTTTCCGCAACTGAGCCTGACGAGCGCGCTGGGCAAGGTGAGCCCCGAGGTTTCCGCGTTTACCGGCGGGGGCGCCAACGCCTGGTCCATTGCCGCGGGCCTGGCCGGGCCGATTTTTGAGGGCGGCTTGCTGACGGCGCAGTACAAAGGGGCCCAGGCCGTCTGGAAACAATCGGTATTGCAGTACCAGCAGACGGTGCTGAATGCGTTTGCGGAAGTCTCCGATGCGCTGATTGAGCGCGAAAAGCTCGCCGAAGTGCGCGCGCAGCAGGAATACTCGGTGAGTTCGTATTCGGAAGCGGTGGACGTTTCGATCAAGCGCTACATCGCGGGCAAGGCAAGCTATTACGAAGTGCTCGACGCACAGACGAAGCTCTTCCCGAACGAGGCGAACCTCGTCAACACCCGCGAGGCGGAACTGCAGGCGATGGTCAATTTATACATGGCGCTGGGCGGCGGCTGGTCGCTGAAGGACGCAGCCTTCGTGAACGGCCCCACTCCGCCGATTCCGCCGCCCGATTTCTCCACTGCGCCGCCGATTTCGGCCACAACTACGCTGCCGGCCCCCTTTATGGCGCCGTCCAACCTGATGGGAAAGCCCCAGCCGGTCACGGCGCCAACGAGTTTCCCCGGCTCGGTGGCGAACCCCACCAGCGGGACAGCCAGTCCGGCCCATCCTTGATCGGCGCAGGCTTGATCAGCATGGGCCGGGAAGCGCGGACGGTCATTTAGTCGCCTTCGACTCGAACCCAGATTTGCGGCTGGCCCAGTTGAACTTCGTTTATGCGGGAAGCGTCCAAGGGGGCGTAATTGTGATTCACATCCATGTTCGGGACGGGACCGGACGCCGAGCCGGGCACGACCGACTGCGAAGAGGATTGCGGTACCGGGGCCGGCGAGGGCATGGGCGCGGATGAGGAGGAACTCTCATCGCGCGTGGGCTCCATGGGCTGGACGTCGCCGCCGGGGGTGACCATCTGCGGGGCGACCATGCCGCCGGAATGAACCTGGCTGGTGGGCGTGGAAGTGTTCAGTCCGCTGCCGTCGCCGAAGTTGAATAACGCGGGGGTGTTGACGAGCGAACCGCCGGCGGAGGCATCGTCGCCGGAGCCGGCGTGAGTAACTGGAAGGCCGGGCTCGCTGGAGTTGGAGGAGCGAAAGGCGTAGCGGTTGATGTCCTGCAGGGACAATTCCTGGCTGGAGCCCGGGCCGCTGGGGTTGTACTCGCCGGAGTGCAGGACGTAGGCGTCGGTGTACTTGGAAGGGCCGACCGGGTGCTGCCATTCGTCGTAATCGGTGTAGTGGCTGAGGGTGGATTGCTCGCCGTTGACGCTGTCCATCTTGGTTTCCTCCATCTGCGGCTGATCCATCATCTTCGTCTCCAGCATGTGGTTGTTGGAAAACGTGTCGTGCAAGTTGGTGGGAGCCTGCATGCCGTTGAGGGCGCTCATTTTGGTGTCGAACATGCCCATCGTGATGCGCTGACCGTTAACGCTTTGGTCCAAGGTGGGCATTTTAGCGTTCCAGGGCTGTCCAAAGGTGGCCGACGACGTACCCGTGGCGAACTGGGAGTTCATTTGGGTGACGTCAATCTGGTGGATCTGTCCGCGCGCCACCGCCGCCGTGAGCATGGCCAAAGCCAGCAAGACGGCGGTGCGCCGGACGCAATGGGGTCCTAGGGGTACCATCAAGGGTTAAGTTAGACCCATTCCGCGCGGTTTGGCAACTCCGGTTCGCGGGTCGTTTGGGCGGCCGCCAGTCCGTCTCCCCTGCCCCACTCCGGGTGTCGTGAGCTTACGATTTCCGTTTCCCTTTGGCCCAAAAAGGCATTTCATCGAGGCGTGCAGACTTACCTGGACCTCCTCAAAATGGTACGCGACCGCGGCGAAGAGCGGCACGACCGCACGGGCGTGGGGACGCGCAGCGTGTTCGGTGCCCAGGCGCGGTATGATCTGCGCGACCGTTTCCCGCTGCTGACCACGAAGAAGATGCACTGGAAATCGGTGGTGTACGAGCTGCTGTGGTTTTTGCGCGGCGACACCAACGTGAAATGGCTGCGCGAGCACGGCGTGACGATTTGGGACGAATGGGCGGATGCGGACGGCAACCTGGGGCCGGTGTACGGCCATCAGTGGCGCCACTGGCCCGCGCGCGAGCAGGGCGAGATTGACCAGATCGCCCGGCTGATCGAGTCCCTAAAAACAAACCCGCAGTCGCGCCGCCACCTGGTGACCGCATGGAATCCGGCCGAGGTGGACCGCATGGCGCTGCCGCCGTGCCATGCACTGTTTCAATTTTACGTTTCGACGAAGGGCGAATTGAGCTGCCAGCTCTACCAGCGCAGCGCGGATTTGTTCCTCGGCGTGCCGTTCAACATCGCCTCGTATGCGCTGCTGACGCTCATGGTCGCGCAAGTGTGCGGGCTGAAACCGGGCGAGTTTGTGCATACCTTCGGCGACCTGCACCTGTACCTGAACCATTTTGAGCAGGTGGAAACGCAACTGGCGCGCACGCCGCGTCCCCTGCCCCGCGTGCGGCTGAACCCGTCGGTCAAAACGCTGGAGGCGTTTCGGTACGAGGATATCGAGCTGACCGAGTACGATCCGCTGCCCGGCATCAAGGCGCCGATTGCAGTTTGAAAATCGCTATGATCTGGAAAGCCATTGCCGCGCTGGCGGAAAACCGCGTGATTGGCGCCGGCGGAAAAATCCCGTGGCGTCTGCCGGAGGACATGAAGTTTTTCAAGGAGATGACCACCGGCCACACGGTGGTCATGGGGCGCAAGACGTGGGATTCGCTCGGGCGACCCTTGCCCAATCGGCGCAATGTGGTGTTATCGCGCAGCGTGCCTGCGGGAGACAAGAGCCTGCCCGGCGCCATGGTGGTATCGACGCTGGATGCGGTGACTATCTTGCCTCCGGAGGGCGACTTTTGGGTCATCGGCGGGGCGAAAATTTATGCCCTCGCCCTACCCCGCTGCACCGAACTCTACCTGACGCACGTTAAGGGAACCTGCGCAGGCGACACGTTTTTTCCGCCTTACGAGCAGCTTTTCACCCCGGCGGAAACGTTGCGCGAAACGCCGGAATTTCGGATCGTGCGCAACCTACGAAAGAATCCACCGCCATGAAATCCCACCGCCAGGAACTGTGGTTCAATCTGCCTGCGCGGCGGGCGTTCGTGAACATCACCGGCCAGGTGCAGGAGGCCGTGCGCAAAAGCGGGGTCAAGGAGGGCCTGTGCCTGGTGAATGCGATGCACATTTCCGCGAGCGTGTTCATCAATGACGACGAACGCGGGCTGCACGGCGATTTTGAGAAGTGGCTGGAAAAACTTGCGCCGGAAAAACCGCACGACCAGTACCGGCACAACGACAGCGGCGAGGACAACGCCGATGCCCACCTCAAGCGCACCATTATGGGCCGCGAGGTGGTGGTGGCGATTACCGGCGGCCAGCTAGATTTCGGCCCGTGGGAGCAGAATTTTTACGCCGAGTTTGACGGCCGGCGCGACAAGCGCGTGCTGGTCAAAATCATCGGCGAGTAGGCGGCGGCGAATCGCCGCTTGACTTATTGACTGAACAGTCATTAATCACCGGCCAAACGCGCATGACCAGGCCTTCGTCCGCGAAGGTTGCGACAGCGCCAACCTTCCATGTGGATCGTCAAACTCGCCCTCCGGCGGCCCTACACGTTCATCGTGGCGGCACTGCTCATCCTGCTGGCCAGCCCAGTGGTCCTGCTGCGGACGCCCACGGATATTTTTCCAAACATCAACATTCCGGTGATTTCGGTGGCGTGGACCTACACCGGCCTGGGCCCGGAGGACCTGGAAGGCCGCCTGACTTCCCCCTTTGAGAGGGTTTTGACCACGCTGGTGGACAATATCGAGCACATCGAGTCCACGACCTACAACGGCGTGGTGGTTGTTAAAATTTATCTCCAGCCCGGGACGAGCCTCGATACGGCCAACGCGCAAGTCGTGGCGGCCTCGCAGTTTTCCCTGCGCCTGCTGCCGCCCGGCACTCTGCCTCCGGAAATCATCAACTTCAGCGCCTCGAGCGTGCCGGTGGTGCAAATCGGGGTTTCCGGCAAGGGATTGTCCGAGCAGCAGCTCAACGACATTTCCCTGAACACGGTGCGCACGCAGCTCATCACCGTTCCCGGAGCGGTGGTCCCGCTGCCCTACGGCGGCAAACAGCGCCAGGTGATGATCAACCTCAACGACGGCCTGATGCAGTCGCTGGGCGTTTCCCCGGGGGACATCCTGGCGGCGGTCAACGCCCAGAACCTGGTGCTGCCCTCGGGCACGGTCAAAATCGGGATGAGTGAGTACGATGTGCGCCTGAACGCCTCCGAGCGCACCGTGGCGGAGCTGGGCGACATCCCCATCAAGCAGGTGGGCAACACGACCATCTTTTTGCGCGACGTCGCGACCGTCAGCGACGGCTTCCAGGTGCAGACGAACATTGTGCGGCAGGACGGGCACCGCGGCGTGCTCATCAGCGTCCTGAAGGCGGGGACGGCCTCGACGCTCGACGTGGTGGCCGGCATCCGCAATATGCTGCCGCGCGTCTCCACCCTGGTCCCGCCGGAGCTGAAGATGACGCTGCTGGTGGACCAGTCCATCTTTGTGCGCGGGGCGATCAGCGGGGTCGTTCGCGAAGCGGTCATCGCCGCCGCGCTGACTGCGCTGATGATTCTGCTGTTTCTGGGCAGCTGGCGCAGCACGTTCATCATCGCCATTTCGATTCCGCTCTCGATTCTCAGTTCCATCATTTTGCTGAGCCTGCTGCACGAGACGATCAACATCATGACCCTCGGGGGATTGGCGCTGGCGGTGGGCATTTTGGTGGACGACGCCACCGTCACCATTGAAAACATCGAGCGGCACCTCGAGGAAGGTCATCCGCTGTATGAGGGAATTTTGGCGGGAGCGGCCGAAATCTCCGTGCCTGCGCTGGTCTCCACGCTGTGCATTTGCATCGTGTTCCTGCCCATGTTCCTGCTCGGGGGCCAGGCGGGTTACTTGTTCACGCCGCTGGCGGAGGCGGTTATTTTTGCGATGCTGGCCTCTTACGTGTTATCCCGGACGCTGGTGCCGACGCTCGCCATGTACCTGCTGAAGCAGAACGAGGGTCATCAGTCGGTGAGAAATCCTTTCCGGCGATTCCAGCGCGGCTTCAATTTCCGCTTCGAGCGGCTGCGCCACCGTTACCGCGGGGTGCTCGCCCGCTGCGTCGAGCACCGCCGGATGTTTGTGGCGGCCTTTTTGGTGGTTTGCGCGGCCTGTTTCCTGTTGGTGCCGTGGCTGGGCCAGGATTTCTTCCCGAACACGGACAGCGGCCAGTTCATCCTGCATGTGCGCGGCCAGACCGGGATGCGCATTGAAGAGACCGCCCGGCTGTGCGACCTGGTCGAGAACTACCTGCGCGACCAGATTCCCGCCGGCCAAATTGCCAGCATTTTGGACAACATCGGCCTGCCCGGCAGCCCCATGAACACCATGCACATGACTTCCGGCGCGACGGGCGCCGGCGACGCCGACATCATGGTCACGCTCAACGAGCATCACCGTCCGACGGCCGAGCTCGTGCGGCAGTTGCGGGAAGACCTGCCGCGCGCGTTCCCCGGAACGATTTTTTACTTTTTGCCGGCGGACATCGTCACCCAGATTCTTAACTTTGGCCTGCCCGCGCCCATTGACGTACAGATTGAGGGCAGCGACATCCGGGCCAGCCATGATCTGGCGGAAAAAATGATGACGCAAATGCGCCAAATTCCCGGCCTCGTTGACCTGCGGATCCAGCAGTCCATGGACTACCCCACGCTGGAGGTCAAGGTTGACCGCACGAAGGCGGCCCAGGCGGGATTCACCGAGCAGGCCGTCGCCACGAGCGTGCTCAACAGCCTGAGCGGGAGCTTCCAAGTCACGCCGAGCTTCTTCCTCAACCCTCAAAACGGAGTGAACTACAACCTGGTTGCGCAGA
>JBEKZN010000038.1:0-9132 GCA_049509815.1 Opitutales bacterium | reverse complement strand
CGTCGGTGACCAGGACGATGACTTTGTGATTGCCGGATTCTTCGAGCGCGGCGGCGGCTTCGTCAATGCCGGCAGCGATGTTGGTGCCGCCGCGGGCGATGGTGTTGGTGTCAACGGCTTCGAGAGATTGGCGGAAGGCGTCGTAATCGAGCGTCAGCGGACACTGCAGAAAAGCCTGGCCGGCAAAGGCGACGAGGCCAACACGATTGCCCTCCATTTTTTCGACAAGGTCCATGATGGCGAGCTTGGCGCGATCGAGGCGATCAGGCGGCACGTCCTGGGTGAGCATGCTTTTGGAGGTATCAATGACGAAGATGACATCCACGCCGCGGGCGCGCTGCTGCTGCCAAGCGTAACCCCATTGCGGACGGGCCAAGGCGAGCACGACCAGAAGCACGCCGGCGAGCACGAGCGCATGTTTAATCCGGCGCAAACCGGGGCTGTACGAGGCCAACAGGGCCGGCAGGAGCCGGGCGGCCGCGAACTGCGCGAGCAGGCGACGCCGCGCGCGGTGGCTGCGGGCAAACAACGCCAGCAGCGCAGCCAAAGCGACGGGCAGCCCAAGCAGGACGGATGGCCAGTGGAAAGTCATGGGGGAAAATGTAGAATTCAGAATGCAGAATGCAGAATTAAAAATCACGGCAGGCGGCGCAGGCGGGTGTGGGAGAGCAGTTGCTCGAGGCCGACAAGTCCGAGGCCGAGCAGGGCCGGCCAGTAAAAGAGTTCCTGGTAGGTGGAATAGTGGCGCAAAATGGCGCGGCTTTTTTCCAGATTATCAATGTCGGAGTAAATGCTGCGCAATTGGTTTACGTCGAAGGCGCGATAGAACTTTCCGTGGGTGATTTCGGCGATGCGCTGGAGGTCGTCGCTGTTGATGCCGTCGTCCATGATGGGCTGGCCGGATTCGTCGGTGTAATAGACGGGGCGGCCGTAGGCGTCGGTGAGGATGCGGCCCTGGTCGTCGGTACGCGGCACGGGCTCGGGATGGGGTGCACCGACGCCGATGGTGTAGATTTTTACGCCGTAGGCAGCCGCGGCTTCGGCGGCGGCGATGGGGCTGATGGAGCCGGCGTTGTTGTCGCCGTCAGTGAGCAGGATGATGACGCGGCTTTTGCTGGGGAGGTCGCGCAGGCGGTTGGTGGCCATGCCGAGGCCGGCGCCGATGGCGGTGCTGCCACCGTCAATGGTGCCGAGGTGAATGCGCTCGAGGTTTTGCAAGAGCCAGTCGTGGTTGAGGGTGATGGGGCTGACGAGGAAGGGTTCGGTGGCGAAGACGACCAGGCCAATGCGGTCGTTGGGGCGCTTGGCGATGAAATCGGTCATGACCTGCTTGGCGGCGTCCACACGGGTGACGAGGTGATCACCGACAGACAGGTCAACCGAGGCCATGGAGCCGGAGAGGTCGAGGACCATGACGATGTCAATGCCGCTGGCTTCGACGTTCTCGAGGTTTTTAGGCAGTTGAGGGCGGGCCAGGGCCACGACGAAAGCGGCAAGGGCGAGCAGGCGCAGCGTGAAGAGCACCCCGCCGGCGCGCGAGCGGGCCGCGCCGCTGACCTTGCGTGCGATGGCCACGCTGGAAAATTCGATCGCTGCGGCGCGCCCCGACCGTCCGCGCAGGAGGATCAGCACCGGCAGCAACAGCAGCAGCCAGAGGAAAGCGGGGTCGTGGAAAATGACGTTCACGGGAAAATCGGGCGCGGATCAGGATGGGCTGGGGGAAACTTTGGCCAAGCTTTTGGCGAGGTCTTGCGCGGTGGGCTTGGGCGGGCCGTCGGGTTCTTCGCCGCCGTCGGCGCGATTTTTTTCGTCCTTGGGTTTGGGCGGGTGGAGGAGCCGGTCGGCGGTTTCGACGAATTCGCTGGCGGCGGCATGGAGCTGCTCGCGCTCGGCGGGGCCATATTGCTGGCCGGCAAACTTGGCGAGGTCACACAGTTCGAGAAAGCGGCGCAAGAGCGTGGTGAGTTCGCCGCGCAACCAGTCGTGCCGTGAGGCTTCCTGCAAAAACTCCTCGGTGGTGCGCTCGGGAGCCGGCATGTGGTAGGCGTTTTCGAGGTAGTGGCGCACGGCGCCGGAAACGGTGATGGCGAAGGCCTGGTCCTGGCCGGTGGCGAGGAGCGCACGGGCGGCGGCAAGCTCCTGGCGGGCGCGCTCAATGGGCGTGAGAGGCGGGCGGACTTTTTTGTGGAGCAGCAGCCACACGAGCAGGCTGAGAACGAGGACAGCAGCCACGCCACCGACGATGGTTTCCGTGCCGTAGCGTTCCCAATAAGTGAGCGGCACGAGGCCGTGGATGTCATGGATGTCCGGAGCGGCGGGTCCGCCCTGGGCGGGAGCAGCGGCGGGCATCATTCCCGGCGCGGCGCCGGGCATTGGGTTGAGCGGGGAAGCGGGTGGCGGGGAGTTGAGGCCGGGGCCGGGATTGGATAGGGGAATGCCGTTGGCGGGGGCGGATTGCGCAAGCAGGCGGGTCGAAAGCAGCGCGGCCAAAGCCAAGCCGGGCACCGCGCGGGCCAGCCAGGCTAATGGGTGGCGGGGTCGGAAATTTGGGCCGGAGACAGTCATGGAAAAATCAACGGCGCCGGCTGCGTCGCTCGAAAAACTGGCGCAGCGGCAGGATGTAGGGCTTGTTGGTGGAGAGAATGAGGGAGTCGATGCCGGACTGGCGCAAGCCGCGCTGGAGCTGGTCCACGCGCTCGGTGTTTTCCTTGGCGTAACGCCGGCGCAGGGTGGGGCTGCCGGTGTCGATCTCGACCAACTGGCCGGTTTCGGAGTCTTCGAGGGTGAGCAGGCCGACGTTGGGCAGCTCGCGCTCGCGCGGATCGGTGAGGGTGACGCAGACGAGGTCGTGCTTGCGGTTGGTCAGGGCCAGCGCGCGAAAGAGCGCATCGTCGCGATTATTGACGGGATTGGGCAGCTCGCCGTTGGGTCCCTGGAGGAAGTCGGTGATCAAAAACACGATGGCGCGGCGGTGGAGGAGGCGGTTGGTGTAGTCAAGCGCGTGGACGAGGTTGGTGCCGCGCTGCTGCGGGGTGAAGAAGAGGATGTCGCGGATGACGCGAAGGATGTGCTGGCGGCCCTTTTGCGGGTGGACGAATTTTTCCATGCGGTCGGTGAAGATGCCGAGGCCGACCTTGTCGTTGTTGCGGGTGGCGGAGAAGGCGAGGACGGAGGCGATTTCGGCGGCGAGCTCGCGTTTGCTGGCGTCGGCCGAGCCGAAAGCGCCGGAGGCGCTGCCGTCCACGAGCAGCATGAGGGTGAGCTCGCGTTCTTCGCGGAATTTTTTGACGAACGGGCGATCCATCTTGGCGGTGACGTTCCAGTCGATGCGGCGCACATCGTCGCCGGCGGCGTATTCGCGGACTTCCTCAAAGTCCATGCCGTGGCCCTTGAAGACGGAGTGGTAGGCGCCGACCATGGCGTCGGTGACGAGCCGGCGGGTGCGGATCTCGATCTGGCGCACGCGGCGGAAGACGGAGGCGGGGGGCTTGGGGAAGGCGGGCGTTGAAGAGGCCATCGGAGGTCGAAATGAGGAATGCGGAGTGCGGAATTCGGAATGAAGATCAGTTCAGCTTTTTTCTGGCAGTGCGTGAAGAAGCCACAAGCATGGCCTGGATTTCTTCGGCTTCCCGCATCAGCGCTTCGAGCCGGCGCGGCGGTAGCAGGCCATGTTCGCAAACCAGCTCCAGCCAATACATGGATTCTTCCATTTCTTGCTGAGCGGAATCCAGTTTGCTCACAAATTCAGCCGAAGACCGGGCGCGCAAAGCTTCCCGATATTGCGCACCGACGGACGTTTCGGAACGAAGCAGTTGCTTGCCCAGCACCGCCGCATCGGTGCGTTTTGGCAGCGACACAAAAACCCTCAAGACCCGCAGGACAAACTGTTTTGTGCGCGATTTTAAGTCGATGTTCATGGTGGCCAGGCGACGAAGGAGCCATTCCGCACTCCGCATTTCGCATTCAGCAATTGCTTAGGGTACCGGCACGGTGTCGAAGATGCGCTTGATGATGTCTTCGCTGGTGAGTTCCTCGGCCTCGGCTTCGTAGGTGACGATGACCCGGTGGCGCAGGACGTCCAGGCCGATGGTCTTGACGTCCTGAGGGGTGACGTAGCCGCGGCCGGAGAGGAAGGCCCAGGCCTTGGCGGCGAGGGTGAGGGCGATGGTCGCACGCGGGGAACCGCCGAAACGCACGTAGCTGTCGAGGTCGAGCTTGAACTGGCTGGGTTTGCGCGTGGCCATGACAATGTCCACGATGTAGTCCTTGACCTTGTCGTCCACATAGAGGCGGTCAATGACCTGGCGGGCTTCGAGAATGTCGGCAGGCTTGAGAACGGCATTGACCTCAGTGTTGGGGGAAGTGGTGGCCATGGTTTCGAGGATCTGGCGTTCCTCAGCGCGAGACGGGTAACCAATGCTCAGCTTGAGCATGAAGCGGTCAACCTGGGCTTCGGGCAGGGGGTAGGTGCCCTCCTGGTCAATGGGATTTTCGGTGGCGAGGACGAGGAAGGGGCTGGGCAGGGGGAAGGTGTGCTCACCGATGGTGACCTGGCGTTCCTGCATGGCTTCGAGGAGGGCGCTTTGGACTTTGGCGGGGGCGCGGTTGATTTCGTCGGCCAGCACGAGGTTCGCGAAGATGGGGCCTTTCTTGGTGAGGAACTGGCCGTCGCGAGGGTTGTAGATGAGGGTGCCAAGGATGTCGGCGGGAAGCAGGTCGGGGGTGAACTGGATGCGTGAGAAGTCGGCCTGGATGGCGTTGGCGAGGGTGCGCACGGACAGGGTTTTAGCGAGGCCGGGCACGCCTTCGAGCAGGACGTGGCCGTTGGCCAGCAGACCGACGAGCAGGCGCTCGACAAGGTATTGCTGGCCGACGATGACTTTGGCGATTTCGTTGCGGAGGAGGCCGACCCACGAGGAGGTGGCTTTGACGGAGTCGTTGAGGGCGGCGAGGTTGATGGCCATGGGATTATTTGGGTTTAAGTTGAGAGTGGGTGGTTAAAAAGTCGTCGCCGAGAGGTGGTTAGCCCGGCGGCGGGGTGCCGGAAAAGGCAGCGGGTCAAGTGGTTGAGGGATGGGATGGGTGCTGAAGGATAAATGGAAAAACCGTTGCGGGCCAAGTTTGTTCCCACGGGAGGCGACGAGATTTCAAGGAAAATTTTATTCCCGAATCCCAGCTATCAGACAGGATTTTGCAGGGATTTCTCCCAATTATATGGAGAATCGGCGGATGACCTCGACCGCACGCTCGTCGGGCAGGCGGCAAACGTCGAATTCCGTGCAGGCGTTGTGCAGGAGGTATTGAAAAAGGCGCTGAAAAGGCAGGGGTGCGCGCCAGGCACCGGGCTTGCGGTAGAGAATGGGGCCGAGGATGAGGCGCGGCACGACGAGGTAAAACAGGACCGATTCGCCATGATACTCCGGCCCGAATTGGCTGGCGAATTTGTCAACCAAGGCCTGAAGGTCGGGCTGGTCGCGATAACCGTAGGCGGCGCGCAGGCGGAAGAAGCCGTGGTCGAGCGTCTCCAAGCGCGGGGCTTCGAGGACCGGATCCGTATGCGGCACGGATTCGGGCTCGGGAACAAGCAGGACGACGCGACCCGGCAGGCAGCGATTATATTGTGCGAAATGCATCAGCGGAATCGGCATGTAGTCGTCGTAATGCGTCACATAAACGCAGGTGCCGCGATGACGGTCGAGGTTCATGGAAGGAACCTGGCTGAGGAAGCCGTCAAGCGAGATGCGTTCGCGCTCGATGTGGCGGCGCAGGGCGTTGCGCCCGGCGCGCCAGGTGACCATGACGATGAAGGCGATCGTTCCCAGCGCGATGGGGTACCAGCCGCCTTTTTCGAATTTCGAGCAGTTGGCCAGGAAGAAGGGAATGTCCACCACGAGGAAGAGCGCGAGGACGGCGAGAACATCCCACCACGGGCGATGAAGATGTTGGTGGCGGACGCCGGCATAGGCGAGGCTGGTCATGAGCATGGTGCCGGTGACGGCCAGGCCGTAGGCGTTGGCGAGTTCGTTGGAGGTGCGGAACGACAGCACGGTGCCGATGCAAAACACGGCGAGGAAGTAATTGACGAACGGCAGGTAGATGTGGCCTTCCATGCGGTCCGAGGTATGCACGACGCGCAGGGCGGGGAAATAGTCGAGCTGCATGGCCTGGCGCACGAGGGAAAAGACGCCGGTGATGAGGGCCTGCGAAGCGATGATGGTGGCCGCCGTGGAAAGCGCGACGAGCAGGTAAGTGGCCCAGCCCGAGGGAACCATGAGGAAGAACGGGTTGGCGCTGTCGGCGGGGTGGGCGAGCACCAGGGCGCCCTGGCCGAAATAATTCAGCACCAGCGCGGGCCACGCCAGCCGGTACCAGGCACGCGCGATGGCAGTGCGGCCAAAATGGCCGAGGTCGGCATAAAGAGCTTCGGCACCGGTGACGCAGAGGACGACCGCGCCGAGCACAAGGACGGCTACGGATTGTTGTTCGTGCAGAAACTCCATCGCGCGCCAGGGATTGAGGGCTGACAGCACCGCGAAATGGCCCGCGACGATTTGCCAGGCGCCGAGACCGCCGATGGTGACGAACCAGGCCACCATGACCGGGGCGAAGGCCGCACTGAGCGCGCCGGTGCCGTAGCGCTGGATGATAAACAGGAGCGCGAGAATGAGGCACGTCACCGGCACAACCCAGGCGGTGAAGCCGGCGTTTACAACCGTCACGCCCTGAATGGCGCTCAGAACGGAGATGGCGGGGGTGATGACGCCGTCGCCCATCATGAGGCCGGCGCCGAACAAGAGAAGGAGGCAGATGGGCGTGAGATTGCGCTGGGGCGGCAGGTGTTTGCGCACGAGGGCGAGCAGGGCGAATACGCCGCCCTCGCCGCGGTTGTCCGCACGAGTGACGAAGCAGAGGTATTTGACGGTGACGACAAGGGTGAGAGCCCAAAACAGAAGCGACAGGACGCCGAGCGTGGCCGTGTGCAGTTTGGCCGGGTCGTCCGCGACGATGCTCATGGCCGTCTGGTACGTGTAGAGCGGGCTGGTGCCGATGTCGCCAAAGACAACGCCGAGAGCGGCCAGCGCCAGGACGTTGGTCGAGGGGGCCCGGGTCGTGGACGAGTCCTGGGCTGGCGGGGAAGAATGCTTGAACATGGCGCCGGGGAAGGAAACAAGCGTTGAGGGCAAACCTTGCCAAGGCCGATTGGAACCTGCAAGCGGCGAAACATCTCCCGCGCGGGGAATTCGGGGCGCGTCAGTGCGTCGGAGCCGGAACCGAGAGCAACTGCATGTAGCCGAGCGCGCCGGCCACGCCCATCAGGATCAGCGGATTTATTTTCGTGAAGCCGAGCAAAACGGCGGAGACACCGATGACCAGCCAGGCGCGGTAGGGGATGAGGTCGCTGGTGGCGTCGTTGGACACGATGACGGCGCTGGCGAAGAGCAGGCCGACGGTGACCGCGGAGAGGCCCTTTTCCACGGGGTCGCGCCACTTGCTGCCGTGGAAGTGCTCCCACCAGCGGCCAACATAGAAGGCCAGCAGGCTGGAAGGCAGGAAAGTCGCGGTGGTGGACACGAACATGCCGAGCACACCGACGGCAAAGGCGGTCCAGGGGTCGTGGGGGTAGTGCTGGGCCATGGCCCAATAGCCGATGAGGCTCACGATGAGCATGCTCGGGCCGGGGGTCGCCTGGGTGATGGCGAAGACATCCACGAATTGCCCGGCCGTGAGCCAGTGGTATTCATTGACGGAGTTGTTCTGGATTTCGCCCAGGACGGCGGTGCCGCCGCCCAACGCAAGCAGCGAGGCCTGCGAGAATACAATGAGCAGGTCCAGCAGGGTATCCCAAGGCATGTTGGCGAGGAAGGACATGGGATGAGAGCGAAAGCGTTAAGAACTTTGGAACGGCTTTATGGGCCGGGTGGCGGCGGGCGCGGTGGCAGGGGCGTGGTGCGAGGCGGCGCGGCCGGGCGGTTGCGATAAAAGATGACGGAGATGACGCCGAGGCAGATGACGGTGGGCAGCATCTTCATGTGCGCAAAGGCGATCAGCACGAAGGATACCATGCCGAAGGTGACGAAGAGAGGATCCTTGAGGTGCTTGATGAAGAGTTTTAGGGCGAGGCTGAAGGCCATGCCCGCGGCGCAGACGCCGAGGCCTTGCAGGGTGTTTTCCAGCCAGGGGATGCGTCCGGAGTGGAAATAGATCACGCCCAAGATCAGCACGATGACCATCGGCATCGCGATCAGCCCGATGACGGAGGCGAGCGCACCCCACGCCCCGCGCAGGTGCGCGCCGACGTACACCGCGAGTTTGATGGTGTTGGGGCCGGGCAGGACCTGCACGACGGCCAACGAACGGAGGAACTGTTCCTCGGAGAGCCATTTGCGCCGCTCGACGAGGATGGTGCGCGCCCAAGCGGTGAGCCCGCCGCCGAAACTCATCGACGACATCTGGGTGAAGGCCACCATCAGTTCCCAGAGGGTGACGTACGGGATGGGCGGATCCTCGTCCTCCGCCGGTGGCGCCGGCACCGGGGGAGGCGGCGGCTGGGCCGCGGTTCCCGGTGAGCCCGGCTTGACACCCGCCTGCGATGACTGGATTAGGTCGCCCACACCGAGGGGTCGTGTTCGGAGTCGTCGCTGGACTCGCGGGCCAGCGGGTCGGGAATTTCAAATTTATGGGTGTCGTTCCAGTCGGCTTCGTACACGTCGTAGAGTTTCTTGATGAGGTGGTCCTCGGTCAGCACGATGCCGAGCTCGCGGCGCTCGTCGAAGGCGCGGCGGTGGATGTTCATGGAGCCGATGAGGGCGGCCTTGTGGTCGCGCAGCATCAGCTTGGCGTGGAGCTTGGGGTGCTTGAGGACGTGGATCTTGATGCCGGCGTCCTTGATGATTTGGAGGGAGGCGAAGGTCTCCGCGCGGTCCCAGGCGCGCACGCCGTGCTTGCCGGAGCAGATGACGCGGACATGGACGCCGCGTTTCTGGGCGCGCAGGATGCGCTCGATGATGGGCACGTCCACGAACTTCGGGTGCTCGATCTCGAGGGTGTCGTTGGCGGCGTCAATGAACTTGGCGAAGCAGTCGCGCGAGTTGGTGTTGGACCAGATGAGGCCGACGTCGTTGGAGAGCTTGA
>JBEKZN010000374.1:0-2977 GCA_049509815.1 Opitutales bacterium | reverse complement strand
CTGCATGGCTCTCTGCGATTTCACCGGATCTTTGCCGCCTAACATTTCGCCCAATGCTTTCGGAATGATCTGCCACGAGACTCCGAATTTGTCCGTCAGCCAGCCACATTGCATGGCCTGTCCACCTGCCAGCAGCTTCTCCCATAGCTCGTCGACTTCCTGTTGCGTCGCGCAATTCACCAAAAACGATATCGCGGGTGTGAATTTGAAATTTGGGCCGCCGTTCAGCCCCACAAATTCCTGCCCTTCAATCTGGAAGCTGATCGTCAGCACCGAGCCTTTGGAGTCCGGTCCGGCATCTCCGCAACGGCGAGTCCCGGTGATTCTGGAATTCTTGAAAATGGAAGTGTAGAAGTTCGCTGCTTCTTCCGCGTTGCCGTCGAACCAAAGGAACGGAGTGATCTTTTGCATGAGTGTTCTCTTAGATGAATTTGTTACGCGCTTTTCGTCTCGCGCCGGGGCGCAGGCAAAAATGTTTCCAGGCGGTTGTAGCTGGCCTTCATGCCATGCTCCATCGGCGACTTGAGCACGGCATCGCGAGTCTCGCGCGAGTTATAAAGAATGGTTTGCGTCAGCGTGGTCTTGCCTTGCTTCTCGGAGAAGATAATAGTGTCCACGGCCTCGCCCGGATACCATGCTTCATCAAAGATTTCGGAAGCAACGATGCGCTCCGGCGCCACAACTTCGCGATAAATACCGCCCATAACCATTTCGTACCCGGTGCTGTTGTTCTTCCATACGTAGCGATATTTCCCGCCGACTTGCAAGTCGACCTCGCAAACTGGCATCGACCAGCCATCCGGCCCCAGCAGCCACTTCTTGATGAGTTCGGGTTTGGTGTATGCGTCGAATACGAGTGTGCGCGGGGCATCGAAAACTCGCATCACTACGATTTCGCGATCGCCGTGCGCCGAGATGCGGAAGGTTTCACTGTTTTTCACTGCTGATCTCCTTATTGATTAGTGCGATTTCTTCCTCTTGCCGGTTGCTCTAGGATTGTTGATCGTTTCTTTGTAAATCTCTGACTTAGTGCTGCCTTGCAGATCTTGCAACAGAGTGTCGAGGCGCCCAAACTGCATCTCCCAGAACTGCCGGTAGTTCTCCAGCCATTGATTGGCGTCGCGAAGCGGCCGCGCCTCGAGCCGCCGCGGACGGCGCTGCGCATCGCGCCCGCGGGAGATCAGGCCTGCGCGCTCCAGTACTTTTAGGTGCCTGGAAATCGCGGGTTGACTCATCGCAAACGGCTCCGCCAAATCCGTTACTGACGCCTCGCCCCGGGCCAGCCGGGCAAGGATGGCGCGGCGTGTGGGGTCTGCCAGTGCGGCGAATGTGGTGTCGAGGCTGATATCGGATTGTTCATAACCTATCTGTTCCATAACAAAATGGTTATATAAAAAGAGAGCACTCTTGTCAAGAAATACTTTATTGGTACGGTGCTGCGTTTGCGCGATACCGAAACTGGGTTTGGCCACCTGCTTTAGATTGCTGCATAGATTGATGAATTAAAATTGCAATGGCAGAGAGATGGTTTGACTTACATGCGAATTGGCGTACTGGCTTTACAAGGAGATTTCGATGCTCACCGCCGCCGGCTTGAGGAGCTGGGCGCGGAAGTTGTGCTCGTCAAGAAGCCCGAGCAACTTGATGAAATTGACGGTTTGGTGATCCCCGGCGGCGAATCTGGCACATTCCTGAAGTTGCTTGGAAAAGAAGGATTCGAAAAGCTGAAGCAGTTTGTACGCCTCAAACCAACTTTCGGTACCTGCGCCGGCGCAATTCTGCTCGCCAGCGAAGTCGAAAACCCCAAGCAGGCCGGCCTCGGTGCAATCGACATCAGCATTCGGCGCAACGCCTATGGACGCCAGCTCGATAGCTCCATCCGCGAAGGGAAGTTCCTCAAGGGCGTGGGGGAGGAGACTTTGCCGCTGGAGATGGTTTTTATTCGCGCTCCCAAGATTGAGCGTGTGGGAAAGGGCGTCGAAGTCATTGCGACCGAAGGAAAAGACCCGGTTGCGGTGAGGCAGGGAGTCACCATGGCGGCTACTTTTCATCCTGAATTATCTGAGGACACGCGCATACATCAGACCTTCCTGGATCTGGTTTCCAAAATTGCGCCTACCAGATATTAAGTCTGCTGTTTTAAATTTTATCCTTGACATCCCAATCATGTAACTGTAGGGTTACGCATTATGCGGAACCGTTCGGTTACGTATTCGACGGCAAAAGCAACTGAAGCAACTTTCCAGGCTCTTGCCGATCCCACCCGCCGCGCCGTACTCGACCTGCTGCGCCGCGGCAGCCAGCCTGCTGGAGAAATTGCCGGGGCATTCTCCATCTCGCGCCCTGCGATTTCCAAGCATCTTCGCCTGCTGCGCCGCGCACATTTAGTGCGGGAGCACCGCGAAGGCCGACATCGCGTCTACCAGCTCAATCCCGAGCCGCTGCGCGCCATCGATACCTGGCTCGATCAGTACCGCAATTTCTGGAAAATGAATTTAACCAACCTGAAAACTTTCGTAGAAGCCGAGTACGCCAAAGAAACCGCTCCGCACCATGCTGCAAAATCGACTTCCAAGATCAAAGGAGATGCCTAACATGAAATCGCTACGTATCGCATTTGCTCTATCACTGTTTCTTGCTTCCACCTTCACTCTGGCGCAAAGCAGCGCGCAAAAATCGTTCGATCAATTGAAATCCCTTACTGGCTCTTGGGAGGGCAAGAATGCCGACGGTCATCCTGTGCGCGTAAGCTTCCGCGACACGGCTGGGGGCTCAGCCCTGATGAGCGAAATCCAAGGTCACGGCCCCGAAGAAATGATCTCGATGATCCATCTCGATGGCCCCAACCGCCTTGTGCTCACGCATTACTGCGGCGCAGGTAACCAGCCTCGCATGGCTGCTACAGCTTCGCCCGACGGCAAGGCCATCACCTTCGACTTCTTCGATGGCACCAACCTTACCGGTGGCGGCGGCCATA
>JBEKZN010000373.1:0-4498 GCA_049509815.1 Opitutales bacterium | reverse complement strand
GCGCGAACAAGGCCGGCAAAATGAATGCAACCGTCAGAATCAGGAATTTGAGCGAGCGTTGCATAGCGGCGAATGTAAGGGCGGGTTATTGCAGGTAGGTGGGCAGGTAGAGCCAGATGGCGGTGACGGGTTCGAGGCGGGGGCCGCGGCGGATGATGAAGCCCTGGCCGGCGGCGAGCACGAGGTCGTTGTTGCGAATGGTAGTGGCGTCGCCGGTCTTGCGCCAGCCGGGGCCGCCGTTGGCGCTGCCGGTGTAATAGAAATAAACGGCGGTGGCGGATTTGTTTTGTTTGATGACGCCGGGGCTGAAGACGAGGAGGGAATCCATGGGGGACAAAGTGGCCGAGCCGGAGATGACCGCGGGGTAGAGGTTGGAGTTGAGCAGGGTGACATCCTCCGGCACGGGGAGGGCCACGGCGTTGTCCTGGCGGGTGAGGGCCTTGAGATTATTGACGATGATCGCCTGCTTCGACATCGGTACGGCGCCGAGGAGCATGAGGGTGGTGTTGGCCGTGGCGAGGGGGTGGCGAACGATGAAATAGGTGTCGGGCGAAAGGACGACGTCGGGGTAGGTGTTGCTCGAGGTGTCGCCAACCAATTTCCAGCCGGGCGTGCCGTTGCCGGTGTAATAATAATAGGAAGCGGCGACGGGAAGGTTGATGCCGGCCTTGGTCAGGTTGGGAAGCATGACGAGGGATTGGGGCGAGGAGGTGCTGTTCGAGGGGTAGAGGCCCTGGCCGTTGGGGAAGGTGGTGTTGAGGGTCCAGTAGGGCACGACGTTAATCTGATCGCCGGGTATGACGTCGCCGGGCAGGGAAGTGTCGCCGTTGGAGTCCACGGTGATGGTGCTGCCGTCGTTGGCGGTGACGGTGTAGAAGTAGCCCTCCTTGTTGCCGGTCATGAACTGCACGAAGTAGGTGTTGGGCTGGGAGCCGGCGACGTACACGAACTGGCTGGGGGTCAGGGCGGTGGGCGGAGCGAGGGTGATGATGGCGGTGTTGCCGGATTCGCTGACGGATTGCACGGCGGCGGCGATGGCCGGAGTGCGCTGCAGGGGCAGCGAGGCGTAATTGTCGGAGGCGCCGGCCAGCGGGATGTTGAAGGAGCCCAGGGGGCTGCTCGAGTAGGTGACATTTTGCGCGCACAGGGACGCACTGCTGGCGAGCAGGCCAAGCAGAAGACCGACGCAAGGTTTGGTAACCGCAGGGAACAGGCGAGGGTTCATGCGCAATCCTTTACTTCAATGCTGAGTTGTGTGAAGCAGATTTTATTCCGCAATCAGAAATTGAAAAGACGCATCTTTCCGCCTAAGGCAAACACCTCAAAACGTCATGGGGTGTTTTGGGAATAGATTTATAAATCGTTTCCTTAAAATAACTTGGGAAACCGATTTTGAGCGATGGGGGTTTGTAAATTTTTCGACATGAAAGCTCCCTAGCGGTCCCGGGCGGCCAACGCGGGAGCAAAAATCATTACGGTGACGAGATTGTGCCCGAAGAGTGTCCGGAACATCTGCCCACCAAAAAGTGGCGCGCGGGGTTTTTTTTCGGGTTTAGTCTGTTTTAATAAAACAAGGCGCGATCGAGGAAGCGGCATTGGATGGCTTCGAGTAAATGCGGCGCTGCAATTTTCTCCATGTCGGCGAGGTCGGGGATGGTGCGGGCGACTTTGAGTATGCGGTCGCAGGCGCGGGCGGAGCGTGAGAGTTGTTCCATGGCTTGCTGGGAGAGCTGTTCGACAACGCCGACTGCAGGTTAGCATCAACGGCTTGGGTACAGGAACATTGACAGTTATATTTTTCACTCGTAACCTCTTACCGGCAGGGTGTGTTTGTGGCAGTGAGTTTTATCCCTTTAGTTTTCGCCGCAGCGATGAAAAACCGGAGGCATACTGACAAGGGCTTGAAATGGTGCTGGCTGGGCCTCGCGCAAGTTTAGCAACGGGCTTGCCAATGAAAAACCATCGTGACACATCGCTGCGGATACGATTGGCGGGCATGGCGATTATCGGCCTGTTCATCGCTCTGGCGGCGGCGGCTTACATCAGCGGCTGGCAAGTCAAGCGTGACAGCGAGTTGGTCGTCAAGGATGCCGTGCCCGGCACGATCGCCGCGCACAAAATGCGGATGGCCATGTCCCGCAGCATCGGCTGGGCGATGGTGGCGGCTTCCGCGCAAACGACGCAATCCCGGGACGCGAGTCTTAAAATCGCGCATGACGCCGATGCGGAATTCGCCGATGACGTCACCGAATACGAGGCAACGATTGTCATTAATCCGGCGAAAGACCAAGCGCTGCTCGATGAGGTGACAAGCGGGTTTGCGAAATTCCAGCAGCAGCGGATGACCTATGAGGCGTTAATTTTAGCCGGAGATCGTGACAAGAGCGCGGCTTTCCTCGAACAGGATTTAGTTCCGGCTTACGTGTCGGCGATAGCATCCGCCGGGAAGTTGCTGGACTACAATCAGACCAACAGCATTACCTACACGGATCACATTCGCAACAGCGTCCACCGGCTGTATTGGGCGGTGGCGGTCGTGATGGTGCTGGCCCTCGTCTGCGCGTCAGTGCTCATCGTGAATTTGTCCATCCGGCGGCGGGAGGTGAGGGAGCTGCGGGAGAGCGAGGAATTGTTCCGCACTTCCTTTGAAAACGCCACCGTTGGCGTCTGCCTGGTGGCCACGGATGGAAGATTTCTGAATGTCAACCGCACCTTGTGCGCCATGCTGGGCTACTCCGAAGAGGAGCTGCTCCAATTGACTTTTAATGATGTCACCCACGACGAGGACAAGGAAATTGGCCGCACATTTCTCGACAGTGTGCTGTCCGGCGGGCCCAAAACCATGCGGACCGAGAAGCGCTATCTCCGCAAGGATGGACAAGTCGTTTGGGCCTACCTATCCACCGCCCTCATTGAGAAATCGCGCGCCCATGGCGACTACATGATTTCCCATGTTCAAGACATCACCGAGCGCAAGCGGGCCACGGAGCAGCTCGAGATGCTCAAGGTTTCCATCGACAAGCATTTTGACGGGGCGTATTGGCTGGATGCCAACAACCGGTTCGTTTACGTCAACGATTCGGCCTGCAAAGCCCTGGGCTATGACCGGGAAGAATTGCTCGGCCAGTCCGTGGCGCTCATTGCCCCCAAGGTCACGCCTCAAAACCTCGAGGAAGTTTGGAAGCGGTTGCGGGAAGCCGGATTCTTCACCCGTGAAAGCGTGCATCGGCGCAAGGACGGCAGCGAGTATCCGGTTGAAATCGTTGCCACCTATGTGCGTTTTGAGGGCAAAGAGTTCAATTGCGGTTTTGCCCGTGACATCACCGAGCGCCAGCGGGCGCAGGCGGAATTGGTTTCAAAAACGGCTTTGCTCGAAGCGCAGGTGGATTCCACCATCGATGCCATTTTGGTCGTGGATGAGCACGGAAAACGAATCCTGCACAACCAGCGGTTTCTGGATTTCTTCAAAATACCGGAGGAAATTGCCCGGGACGACAACCATGACAAGATGTTGCAGCACGCCGTCGGCCAGATGAAGAATCCCAAACAATTTAGCGAGCGGGTGGCCTACCTCTACGCGCATCCGAACGAGATAGGCCGGGATGAGATTGAGCTGGCGGATGGAAGGACATTAGACCGCTATTCCGCGCCGGTTGATGACAAGGCGGGAAAACATTACGGCAGAATCTGGACGTTTCGCGATATCACCGCACAACGCAAAGTCGAGGAACAGTTCCGGCAGGCCCAGAAAATGGAGGCCATCGGCACGCTGGCGGGAGGCATTGCGCATGATTTCAACAACATTCTCGCCGCTATTAACGGTTACACGGAGATGGCAAAACGGCGGGTGACCAACGACCCGGTGGCGAAGAAATATCTCGACGCGGTATTTCAAGGGGGCACGCGCGCCGTCGAGCTGGTAAAGCAGATTCTGGCGTTCAGCCGCCCGCAGGAGTTGCAGCAGCGAACACCGGTCGAGCTGAGCCAAATCGTGGCGGAGCCGCTCAAGCTGTTGCGGGCGTCCATCCCGAGCACGATCGAGTTCGATGTTTCACTGGCGTCCGACTTGCCGGCCGTTCTGGCCGATGCCACCCAGGTTCACCAGGTTGTGATGAATCTCTGCACCAACGCATCGCACGCAATGAAAGATCGGGCTGGCCGGCTTGGGGTGCGGTTGGAAAAATTTACGGTAGATAAATTGCTGGCCGGAGCCAATGCCGGTCTGCGGGCCGGACCCTATGTGCGGTTGAGCGTCAGCGACACCGGGCATGGCATGAGCCGTGCGACGGTTGAGCGCATCTTCGAGCCGTTTTTTACCACCAAGGGGCCGGGTGAAGGCACCGGTTTGGGTTTGTCGGTCGTGCATGGAATCATGCAGAGTCACGGGGGGGCCATTACCGTTTACAGCCAGCCGGGCGAAGGCACGGTATTTCACTTGTACTTTCCAGTCACCGCGGATACGAGCCGGGGAACTGCGGCCATGGTGGAAGAGCCGCCC
>JBEKZN010000372.1:0-2829 GCA_049509815.1 Opitutales bacterium | reverse complement strand
TCTCGGCAGGCCAGATGACCCAGCCCTCGTCGGTGACCTTCGCGCCGATCCGCTTCATCGCGGCCTTGATCTTGCCCTTGATGCGCTTGAGCTGCTGGGCGGTGTACTGGGACGCGTTGTCCTTCTGGTTGATGTACGACCAGGCGGCGCGGATCCGCTTCTCGCTGTTCAGCGGGTAGCGCTTCTTCTTGTCCGCGAGATAGCCCGGGTCTGCGTACGTGGTTCCGGGCGGCGCGGCAGTCTGCGCTCCTGCGCTCTCCTGGGCGTCCTTGCCGCACTGGTGGCCCAGTTCGTCGCAGGACTGCTCGGCCTCGGCCTTGGCTGGCGCTGCTTTCTCGGTGATCGTCACGCGCGCCTCCTCGACGCTTTCGGTGATCGGCACGCGCTCCGTGGTCTCGTTCTGCCCGCTGCGGCCAACCCACGCGAAGGTGTCGTTCTCGGCCCCGTCAACGCCCGGGTCCTTCGTCCAGTCCAGGCCGGCCAGTTCCAGGCCGTCACCGGACTCCGCAGGCTCGCCATCCGGGCCCTGCACCTTGCGGACAGTGCCCGTCCAGAAGCCGCGGATGGACACGTTTTTCAGGTGCGGGTCATTTCCGTCGCTGGTGTCGATGAGTGCCGCGATGTCGCGCCCGGCCGCGGTGTCGGCCACTGCGGCGGTGTAGCGGGCGTTGCCGTTCTCGTCCAGGCTGAGCCCGGTCAGGTGCGCGACGATCTGGCGGCTGTCATCCCCGGCGCCGTGGTGGCTGAGCATCACCATCGGCTTTCCGCCGTCGCGGATCCGCTCCTGCGCCGAGGCGACCGCGCTGGCGATCATGCGGCGTGTGTACAAACGACGATTGCGGCTGACACCCGGGCGCAGGGCTACGCCGCCGATGGTCGCGATCGTGCGGGCCACAGCGCGCCTCCTTCGCCGCGAGCCTCGGTCAGCTGTAACCCACCGTGAACGCCGGGCCGGAAGCCACGTTGACGACCGTGATGCCGTTGACGGCGGGCATGTCGATCGCGGTCACGGCGCCTACAGTTCCGCCGCCGGCGACGACGGCGAGGATCGTTCCCGAGCCGGTGGGCCACGCGCCCGGCGCTGCCTTTGACGACAGTCGTCGCGGCGGACGCGGCGATGGATGCGGTGAAGATGGCGTTGGTGGGGAAGCCCTCATCGTCGTACGGGGTGTAGATGCCGTTCTTGGCCATGGCCGAACGCCCCTCTCAAGGGTCGCGGTGGTTAGGGAGGTGCGGCCTAGCGGCCGATGAGCTCAATCGAAGTGCCGGTGACAGTGCCGCCGGAACAGGTCCAGGCGACCTGGCCCCAGCTGCCCAATACGACTGCGGGCGATCCGTGCAGGCCGGCGGTGACGGTCGTCGCCCCGGCGGCGTCCAGGGTGGTGGACGCGACCGGGTACGGATTGCCGGAGACGAAGACGTTCAGGACCACAGCGAACGCAGGCGTGCCCGTGACGGCGCCCACAGTCACGTACAGGGTCACGTCGGTGACGTCGCGCAGGTCGATGGGGGTCTCGGCGTTTGAGGCCTGCTCCGCCGATCCTGCGGCGATCGTGCCGTACGCGCCAGAGTTCCCGGCCGCGCTGATCGTCGTGCCGGTCCCCGAACGCGCGAGCGACCAGAGTCCCTTGGAGCGGTGGTCAATGTTGCCCACGTCCGCCTCCTAGGCTGCGAGATAGGCGGAGTAGGCGTCAGCGGGAAGCGGCGTGCGTCCATCCGGGACGATCACGCAGCGGCAGCCGAAATGATCGGGGCAAGCGGGCATCTCATCGACCGGGTACGGGCCGTGGGCCTCGTAACTCTCACATACGGGACAAACCTTGGCGTCCCCAGCGGTGATCCAGCTAGCGCGCTCGACGCCGTACTGTGACATGACCCCCAGCGCTGACGCCGAGATCGCGGATGCCATCGCATGCGTGAGGACGACACCAAGGGGCTGCGCGGTCTTCAGCGCTGCGGTGAGCGTCTTCACCATCACCGTGGCGGTTGCGCCCTCGGCGGCCAACGTCACGAGCGCCCGTGCGAGCGCGGAGGCTACGCCAGCGGTGATCGCTGCGGCCACCTCGGCGGGTACAGCCTGACCGGCGTCCTGCTGGCCGTCAGCTGTGGCTGAGTCCCAGTCGAACGACCCGTCGTTGCCCGCTGCGGATGCGGCGACCGCCAGTGTGGAGGCGTAGCCCTCACCAGCCGAAGCCGTCAGCGCGGCCGTGATGGCCGCCAGGAAGCCGGCGAGGAGCAGCGAGTCTGCGGTCCCGGCAAGCATCCCGGCAGTCAGCGCAGCAGCCAGGGTGCGCAGTTCCGTTTTCCGGTGTGCCGCCACGGCGCCGTCAGTCGCTGGCGCGGGGCTGCCGTCCGAGGTCATGTACGCCTCGCGGCGGAACAGTGCGACCATCGCGGCCACGTCAAGGTCAGCGGTCAGTTTGCGCCACGCGGCAAGGACGGCAGCGACCTGGGCGGCGTAGAGCGTGTCCTGGCGGTCGTAGACGTCCTTCCAGGTGCCCGACAATTGACCCAGAATGAGGGTCGTCTCGTCAACCGGCACGGCGTCCTCCGGGCGGCAGGCGGGACCGGCGGCGTTCTGCTGGCAAACCCATAGAGCCGGGTTGCGACCGGCTACCTGCTCTTACCTCGCCGCTGTCGGCCCGGCAAGCGTTGTGCCGCCGCGGAGTTCCCACTCCACGGCGTAACTCGCCAGGTCCCCGTCCGCTACGTGCTCAGCGACGGGACGCGGCGGCTTGAGCTGCCGCAGCAGCGTCCACGTGCACGCCCGGACGGCCTTCAGATCCTCAGCCCGGCACGGGAAGCCGGTCACTGGGTCCGCGCACTGGT
>JBEKZN010000371.1:0-4651 GCA_049509815.1 Opitutales bacterium | reverse complement strand
CTGTGGAGGCTGGGCGTTGAGGAATCCTTGGAGTTTCGTGTGGATTTCCTGTGAGGTCCTGGCTGGGTGTTGACGAGCACAGACCTGCGAGGTCCCATGCTCCGCCACGGATCACACGCTCACGCACGGCCGCGGTCATGGCCACCGGGCGTTGTCGAAAGGTTGGCCGGACATTGGGAGCGTGGTGATCCCGCCCTGTCACCTTCTGTGCAGGAGCATTGGGCTCGAACACGGTGGAGCGCGTGATCGCTGCACCCAGCCATATCTGGCGGCGCTTGGAGTCGGAGGCACAGCATGAATGACTTGGCGCCGTGACGAAGCTGATCACGACGAAACGGATCGTTGTCACGCTGGCGATCCTTGTCATCTGGGGTGGCGCCATGACGGCCACCTGGGCCGTGTTGAGAAAGTCCGCGAGCGGGCCGATCACGCTGTCCGCGGCCGATGCGCAAGCGCAGCCTGTTCCCACGTTCTCGTCGTCACCGGGGGCGGTCCCGACCACCCCAGCAGCGGTCCCAACGGTTCGCACTCGGAGCACCACGACCACGGCCCCGAAGCCGGCGAGAACACCGTCCACGACGTCACCTGCGAAGGTGAGCGCAGCCCCGCGGCCCACGACGCCCCCTGCCCAGACGAAACTGCCATCGTGCACGGTCGGCATGTCGGCTCGCGATTATCAACCGGGGGGCCAGGCGGCCTACAGCATCACATCGGACCTGGGGTCACAGCCCTACGAGTTCGAAGTCACCGGGAACGGGGTCTTCTACAGCGAGAACTCGACGACCGGTGAGGCCGGAAACGCGGCGGGAAGTTTCACGGTTCCTTCGATCGACCAGGTGTGGTACGTCAGTGTCTACATTCCGCTCGGTCCCGCTTCTTGTACGACCAGCTTCATCGTTGAGGGCACTGCGGCCGGTCCAGTTTCCTGACGGTCCGTCGGCGAGCGACCCGCCGACACCGCCTCCGGTGCACGTCGCTGAGGTCGACCCTGAAGGCGGGGCAAGGCTGGGCTCTGCGCCCCAGCCGACACTCGCATCACGTTGGCCCCAACTGGGGCTTGGCGCCGCCCGCTCGGGTTTTCCCTCCCCCAAAATTTGACGGTTCCTGGGGCGCTGTCTTTGGGCATCATTAGAGCGTGTCGGAAGCCGGAACGAAATCCACGTGATGGATCTATGAGCGAAGCCAGTCTGCATGAACGGCGCATGAGCACGACGCACGCATCGTTGATGCCGGGGTCGAGGCTCTGTCGGCTGTGCTGGCGAGTGGTCATTCTCCGACCAGAGTTCGTCGAGATGACAGACCAACACGTCTACGTGCGTTGTCCACACTGCAGGGGCTCGTTCCCGATTCGTCGTACCGACATCGATATGTTCCTCGGGGGCGAGTCGCTGAATCTGTGACGGGAGAGGGAGGCAGTGAGCCCCGCGAGCTGCCCGTGTCACCACGCCGACGCAGCGCACGAGCGTCCGTCAGATCCACTGCGGGACATCACCGAGCCTCTGGAAGTGAGCTTGTCGGGCCCGCTGCGGTTGTCATCGGAAGACGAGGGTCGGAGGACTGGTGTTCCCAGGTCTCGCGGATCCAGCGATGGGCGGGGTCGTCGCAAAACGCCATCGTGCGCTCCGGATCCGGGCCGGCCAGGACGTTGAGGTAGTAGAGGTTGTAACCGGGCGCCGTCATGGAGGGCCCGTGGTACCCGCGGGGGATCAGGACCACATCGCCGTGGTGGACCTCCTCGCACAGATCGATGTCCCCATCAGAGGTGTAGAGGCGTTGGAGCGCGAATCCCTTGCCGTCCCGGTCGGTATGTCCCGCTATCTCCGCGGCCATCTCGAAGTAGTAGATCTCCTCCAGGATCGCCTCGCCCTGGCGGTGCTCGTCGTGTTTGTGTGGTGGCCAGCTCGACCAGTTGCCCGCGGGCGTGATGCACTCGACTGCGACGAGCCTGTCGGTAGCGAAGGTCGTTGGCGCACAGAAGTTGTTCAGCTGCCGGGTCGCCCGCCCCGCTCCCCTGAGCTCAACGGGGACGGATTCGGCGGGACCGTAGGCGGGTGGGAGCCGACGGGTGGTGCGTGCGCTCGGCAATGCGAAGCGGCCGCCCTCGACACTGCTGAGGACGACCTCCGAGCCCATGGGCACGTAGGCGAAGTCACTGACCCGGCTGAAGACGTCTTGGCGCCCGGATAGCTCGAAATGCGAGTCCTCGCACCGCACCAGGCATGAACCGGTCAAGGGAAGGACCAACATCTCGTCGGGTCCGGTGGGCAAGGATCGAGACTCGCCCGGCGCCAGCTCTACGACCCGAACCCCGGAATACGTCCAACCCGCGGATTCCGGGGTCACCACGACCTTGTCGACACCATCTGTCGACGTCCCGTGGGGAAGGTGCAAGGGGTCGCTCATCGGGCCCACGCTACCGAGGTGGGGATGCCGCGACCGGGGGCGGGCCCGGAAAGCTGCTCAAGACGGTCGTGGACCCGTCCCGGGGTGGCCGCCGCGCCCGCGTCGAGCGCGTCGTCACAAAGCGCGTATGCCCACTAGATGGCGACGGCCACCCTTCGAACGTCCACGGAGTCGATGGTCACTCCCGGCGCGGTCCAATCACTCGCCGATGGCGATGCATAGATGGCTGCTCCTCGGTGTCGAACACGACGAACGAGAACCCCCGGCCCTCTTCGATTTCGAGCCAATATCCGGCCACGAATCCCGGGGCGCCACGGACCCCAGGCAGAATGTCATTCGTCAGGGCGGTGGCGGTCGCCGCCGCCGGCACGGGATCGACCGTCAGGGTCACAAGAGCTGCATGCATTGCTGCCTCCATGGCACGCGGGTATTGGGGTGCGGGTGTTGTCAGCCGGGCCGTGCAGGCCACCTGCGGCGACCGACAGGGTAATTGGTCTGCCGGCGAACTCGACGACGGCCGAGCCTCGGGAACGTTGCGACGTCTGACTCCTCTCGCCATTCAGAGAAAGCATGACATAATGAGGCCATGTCCTCAGCACGACGTGGTCCCCTCATCGGGGTTGTGGCGCTTCTTGCGGGAGGAACGCTCGTGGCGCGGCGGCTCGGCTACAAGGTGGGGGGCAACGTCGTGGTGCGATGCCGCCAGGGTCACCTCTTCACCACGATCTGGGTTCCCGGGGCGTCACTCAAGGCGATTCGCCTCGGGTGGGCCCGATGGCAGCGCTGCCCGGTTGGCAAGCACTGGACGCTCGTCATGCCGGTCAAGGACGCGACCCTGACCGATGAGGAACGGCGGAGTGCCAGGGAGCACCACGACGTGAGGATTCCCTGAGAGGTGTTGCGAGCCGAGTGGTAGCGTCAATACCCACTTGACGATCGCGATTCGTCAAGGTACGGTTGACGCATGGCCCCCACCCCGTCCCTGCAAGATGTCGTCCACCTCGTCGAGGCCGACACCGAAGACGCACAGCCGCTGAACCGTTTGGGAGTGGCTTCCGTCCTGGTCCGGAACCTGGCCGAAGTGGGCGACGCGGCTCTGGGATATTTCGTCGATCAAGCCCGCCACGCCGGCCACTCCTGGTCTGAGATCGGGGAGGCTCTGGGTGTATCCAAGCAGGCTGCTCAGCAGAAGCACACCGTAAGACTTTCGCTCGGGCTCAACGCTCCCACCTTCGAACGATTTACCCCCCGGGCTCGGTATGTGCTGAGCGTGGCCGAGCCCATCGCCCGCGAGTGGGGCCAACCTCACATAGGAGCGGAACACCTTCTCCTGGCGCTCTACCTGGAGCCCGAAGGCGTGGCTGCCCAGATCCTGAACGATTCGAACCTCTCGAAGGTGAAGGCAGAAGCTGCCGTGAGTGCTCGCACCGAGCGCGGTCCCGGCGCACTCGAAGAGAAGCTGCCGTTCACGCCCGAGGCGATCGCCGTCTTCACTGGAGCACTCGCCTCAGCGCTCGAGATGGGCCACAACTACATCGGCACCGAGCATCTGCTCCTCGGACTGACCCGCGGAGGTAGTCAGGCCGCCGGGATCCTGGAGGAGGCCGGTCTCGGCCAGGGGGCCGTTGAGCGCCTGGTCACCGAGCATCTGGCCCGGTACATGCAAGCGCGTCCACCGGTGAAGAAGGTCAACAGGAGAACAGCCACGAAGAGTGCACGCGCCAAAGAGGCCTCCGCCACCGAAAAGAAGCCAACGTAGCGAATTCACCATCGGGGTCGACGAGTGATGGCGACGGACGCCCATTGCTCCCGCCTTGGAGCGATCGGCGTCCTTGCCGGTGACGGTCGGAAAGAGCACTGGGTTATGCCAGGGTGCGGCGACTTCTCCAATGGAGCAATCCATTCGGAACGGATGCGGCAAGATAGGCGCATGGTGACCCGATTCGAGTGGCGTGGCGAGTTCTTGAACGAGGGCTTGAACCGACTACACGCCGAGGCCTTCGAGCACCAGATCACGGACCATGATTGGCTTCAGCAGGTGAATGCACACAGCCTGGGCTGGGTGTGCGCATTCGAGGGCGATGGGGAGTTAGTGGGCTTTGTCAACGTTCCCTGGGATGGGGGTGCACGCCTTCTTGATGGATACAGCGGTAGCTGAACGGGTTCGTCGGCAGGAGGTCGGGACCACCGTGGTCGCGGTGGCCACGGAACGTGCCAGAGCTGCGGGTTGTGAATGGCTGCATGTCGA
>JBEKZN010000370.1:0-4328 GCA_049509815.1 Opitutales bacterium | reverse complement strand
ATACGGAACCGGGTCCGTTTGTGAACGGGGGCACAGTGAATATCTCGACCTCGGCGAACATGGATTTCAGTACCTCGTCGTTGAATGATAACGCGGCCGTTTATGGCACCTCGCAGGGTTCCAATGGCTATCCCGACACGACCAGCGGGAAGGATGTGACGAATGGCAATAATGCCGGGCCGGTGACAATCACGCAGTCGGGCCTGATCACGGTCGTCGGCTCCGGGAATGGTTCCGCTTCCGGGACCTTGGCCGGCGTGGAAGCGCTCTCGCTGGGGGGAAACGGTACGGAGTATAGTGGCGGTTTTCAGCCGACCTCTGCGGGGGCGGGCGGCAGCGGCTCGACCGTGACGGTGAGTACGACGGTGGGCTCGAACATCAGCATGAGTGGAAGCCCGCAACTGGGTTACCTGGCGGGCATTATCGCCATTTCGCAGGGCGGTGTCCCCGGATTTTATGGGCAAACCCTGTCCCCCTCGTATACCAACTCGGCGGGCGTGGGAGGAACGGTGGCGGTCACACATTCGGGCAGCATTATCAATACCGCTGGTTCCGGTATCGGCATTCTGGCGGAGTCCTTTGGGGGCGATGCGAATCCGACCGCTACGATTAATTACAACGACGGCTCGGGCAACGGCGGCCCGGTGACGGTGAGCGTGACGGGCACCGGTTCAATAATCGAGCAGGGGGACATCGGCATCGGGGTTTTTGCCGCCAGCGCGGCCGGGGACACGACCGTTGCGGCCACGTCCGCAAACCCGGAAACAGGCGGTTCGGTGAACGTGAGTTTGGATTCCGGCGCGACGATTCAGGCGGGCGGCGGCGTGAGCGGCGCCACCCAACTGGGGATAGGGGTGCTGGGGGTGAGTTCGGGAAGTTCGGCGGTGCTGGATCCGTTTGTCGCGCAGACGGTGTCGAACAGCGGCTTTGGGTCGAGCGGGCCGGTGACGATCACCAACGCGGGGAGCATTTCCTCGCTGGGGGAGTTGTCCATCGGCATTGTGGGGATCAGTTCGGGGGGCGGGGCGCTGGTGGCGCAGACCGAAGACAGCGGGATAAACTTCCTCGGCAGCAACGGGGCCGATGTCGCGGGAACCACGAATTCGGTCACGATCACCAACAGCGGATCCATCACGACCCTGGGGGCGACGGCCTCCGCCATCGTGGCGATCAGCACCGGGAGCGGGGGGATCATTGACAACAATACGCCGGCCTCGTGGAACGACACCACGCCGGCGAATGGCACGGTCGTGGGTGGTGTGGCGCAGGCCACCACGAACGGCGCGAGCGTCGAGGTGACGAATTCCGGCACGATCGTGACCGGCAACGGGCAAGGAGGCGGGAACGCCTCCATCGGCATCGTGGCCCAATCCATCGGAGGGAATGGCGGCACCGTGGGCGGCGACGAGCCGGCGCTCTTTGTGGGCGACGACGGCGGCGCGGGCGGCAACGGGGGGACGACGACAGTGAATTTGGACGGCAATTATTCCATTACGACGAAGGATATCGGCTCGCTGGGCGTGTTGGCGGAATCCATCGGCGGGGGCGGTGGCGACGGGGAGAACGCGGCGGGAATTTTCGTGGCCGAGGGCGGGGAAGCCGGCAACGGCGGGAATGGCAGCAACACGAGCGTGACGCTCGGTAGCGGCGGGTGCATTACGACGCAGGGGGATTTTTCGGGAGGGGTGGTGGCGCACAGCATCGGCGGGGGCGGGGGCGACGGCGGGTATGCGATAGCGGCGGGAGCCTTTGTTTCCGCCGCGATCGGCGGCACCGGCGGCGGTGGGGGATCAGGAGGCGAGGTTGACCTCAACAATACCGGGGCGCCCATCACGACGGTCGGCAATCAATCGCCGGGGCTGCTGGGACAGTCGATCGGCGGGGGTGGTGGGATGGGCGGCGATGCCGGCCCGGTGATGCTGACGAATTCCGGCTCCATCTTGACGGGGAACACGAGCACCGGCGGGATGACCGGTCCGATTCAGAGCGGGGCCAACTCCATCGGCCTGATCGCACAGTCCATCGGCGGCGGCGGCGGCGAGGGCGGGGCGGCGGAGGCGGGGTCCTTTTCTTTTCCTGCAGGGAATGTGCCCGCGCAATTGTCCGTGAGCGTGGCGTTGGGGGCTTCCGGCGGAGGCGGGGGCAATGGCGGCGTGGTGAATCTTACTAACAACGGGACCGTGACGACGTACAGCGACGGTTCGCATGGGGTGCTGGCGCAGTCCGTCGGCGGGGGCGGGGGCAACGGCGGTGACTCGACGGCGACGGCCTTTGCGCTGCAGAGCGGGGCGACGAGCTACAAGGTAGCGTTGGCCATGGGCGGATCCGGGTCGGCGGGTGGTTTTGGCGGTCCGGTCATGGTGGCGAACGGCGCCAACGTTCCGGGGAGTATTTCGACGCATGGGCAGAACGCGGCGGGGGTTGTGGCGCAGTCGATCGGTGGGGGCGGAGGCGTTGGGGCGCTGGGCAACGCTGCCACTATGGGCGTCAGCAGTGGCTTCGTGAGCGGCATCGCACTGGGCGCGACCGGGAGCATCGGCGGCGACGGCGGCGCGGGGAGTTACGGGGGTGAAGTGATGGTTTCCAATCTGGGTGGGAGCACGATTTCCACCATAGGATCGGGAGCACAGGGAATCGTGGCGCAGTCCATCGGCGGTGGGGGTGGCATCGCGGGCGGCGGGTCGGCGGGGGCAAGCGGGGACAATTATGACTTCAACGTGGCGGTGGGCGGGCAGGGTGGGGGGGGAGGCGCGGGTTCGGCCGTTACGGTGACAAATGGCGGAACGATTTCGACCGAGGGCGGCGATGGCGTTGGCATTCTGGCGCAAAGCATCGGCGGGGGCGGCGGGGTGGGCGGCACTTCGGACGCCGCCGCCAGCATTGGCAACGTCAGCCAACTTGCCGACGGCCTCAACGCGCCGGCGAACAACTATATGGCGAACGTCGAGGTGGGCGGCGCGGGAGGCAGCGGCGGTGACGGCGGCGCGATTACGATCAACAACAACGGCGGCAATGCGACCGCTCCGGGTATTTCCACGCAAGGCGAGCGCGCCTACGGCATCCTGGCGCAATCCATCGCGGGCGGCGGGGGCAGCGGCGGGGCGGCCACTTCGTCCTCGAACTCCGATCTCGGAGGACTGCCCGGCGGGGTTTCCGGGACCTACTCGGTGGATGTCGTGGTGGGCGCCTCGGGCGGGACCGCGGGCGACGGGCAGACCGTCAGTTTGACCAACAGCGGCGGGATCGCCACCAGCGGGTACGGGGCTGGCGGCATCGTGGCGCAAAGCATCGGCGGGGGGGGCGGCGTGGGGGCGGAGGGCACGGTCAACAGCGGCGTGACGCTGGCGCTGGGGGCGAATGTCAATGGCGCAGGGGGCACCAATGGGAACGGCGGGACGATGAATGTGACCAACAGCGGGAGCATTGAGACGAGCGGTGGCGATGCCTCCGGACTGGTGGCGCAGAGCATTGGCGGCGGCGGCGGGGTGGCGAGTAGCGGCAATCCGACCTTCGATGTGAGCCCGTCGTCGTCGTCGCTGGGCGCCAACCTGATTCTGGGATTCGACGCGGGGACGCCGGCGAACAGTTTCGGCGGGACGGTCACGATCACCGATTCCGGCAGCATCACCACGCAGGGGGATTGGTCGCACGGGATGGTGGCGCAGAGCATCGGCGGGGGCGGGGGTGAGGCCTCTTCGATCTTTGTGTCAACCTCGCCCTCCGTGGCCATGCAAGTGGGCAGTTCGGCCGACGGCGGCGACGGCGGGGCCGTCAACTTGTCGCTGAATGGAGGCAACATCAGCACGGGCAATGCGACGAGCGGCTATTCGGCTTTTGGGATTTTGGCGCAGAGCATCGGCGGGGGCGGAGGACTGGCCTCGGACGGCTCGAACATGGCGCAGTCGGGAACCAACTCGACGGTGTCCGGCGGTATTCCGGGCATCCAGGTCGGCTACTCTGGCAATGGCAATGGCAATACGGTTTCGCTCAACGGCAATGAAACGATCACCACCGCCGGCGAGTCCGCGCACGGCATCGTGCTGCAATCCATCGGGGGCAGCGGCGGGGTCGGCGGCCAAGGCAGCAGCGAGGGCGTGATCGACAGCAGCACGCCAGTGCGGGTATCGGCGGGTGGTTACGCCAGCGGCACCGGCGGGGCCGTGGCGGTGGGAACTGCGAGCAGCACGACATTGACGGTCAGCACGGAGGGCGACAATGCCTACGGTTTGCTCGCGCAGAGCATCGGAGGAGGAGGAGGGATCGCCGCGGCGCAAAACGGCTTGTCTTCCCAGGCGTTTGCAGGGGGCAATAATATGACCGCGAATAAT
>JBEKZN010000037.1:0-9196 GCA_049509815.1 Opitutales bacterium | reverse complement strand
GTGGTGCGTGAACACAAGCCCGAGTTTCGTGCGGCGGGTGCTGGCGAAACTGTCGAAGGCGGGGCTGGTGCGAGCGGCGACGGGGCAAGGCGGATCGAGCGCGCTGGCACGAAGCGCGGAGAAGATTTCCCTGCGGGAAATCTACCTGGCAGTGGGCGCGCCGAAGGCGTTTGCGATCCACACCTACACGCCGCGCACGGAATGCGCCGTGAGTTGCAACATCAAGCCCGCGCTGGAAAAGGCGCTGGGCAAGGCGCAGAAGGGGCTGGAGGCGAGCCTGGAGAAGATCAGCCTGGCGGACGTGCTGAAGGATGTCCGGAGAGGCTGAAAA
Source organism: Opitutales bacterium (assembly GCA_049509815.1). GTDB lineage: Bacteria > Verrucomicrobiota > Verrucomicrobiia > Opitutales > JABDGR01 > CAZDAQ01. The sequence goes on along the minus strand of JBEKZN010000037.1, from coordinate 8,865 downwards.
TTTTGCCTTTTATTGTTACTTTACGAGTAACAATAAATTAACCGAAAATTAACCTAAAAATCAAAAAGCGGAGAAACCATACCATGAAAAGCAGTGCAGCACAGAAACTCAGCGGAAAAGTCGCGCTTGTGACAGGCGCATCCAAGGGCATCGGGGCTTCGGTGGCGAAGCACCTGGCGGCGGAGGGGGCGGCGGTGGTCGTCAACTACTCGTCGAGCAAGGAGGGGGCGGACAAAGTCGTGGCCGAGATCGTGAAGGACGGCGGGAAGGCCGTGGCGGTCGGGGGCAGCGTGGCGAAGCAGGCCGAGATCGAAAAGCTGCTCGCGGAGACGAAGAAGGCGTACGGCAAGCTCGACATCCTGGTGAACAACGCCGGGATTTACGAAGGAGCGCCACTGGAAGGAATCACGGCGGAGCATTTCCACAAGCATTTCGACCTGAATGTGCTGGGGCTGCTGCTGACGACGCAGGAGGCGTTGAAGCTGTTCACGCCCGAGGGCGGGAGCATCGTGAACATCAGTTCGATCGTGAGCACGATGGGGTTTCCGGGGTTGTCGGTTTACAGCGCGACCAAAGGGGCGGTGGACTCGTTGACGCGGGCGCTGGCGAAGGAGCTGGGACCGCGCAAGATCCGGGTGAACGCGATCCGGCCAGGCATGGTGGCCACGGAAGGGGCCGCGGGTTTTGTGGAGAGCGACTTCGGCAAGATGGTGAAGACGCAAACGCCGCTGGGGCGCCTCGGAGAGCCCGCGGATATCGCGCAAGCGGCGGTGTTTCTGGCATCACCGGAGTCGAGCTGGATCACGGGCGAGACGCTGGTCGTCGCCGGGGGTTATGGCTAGAGCTTTTGCCCAGGATAAATGGCAGCGACTCCGTTGAAGGAGTTGATTCGATCGGGGCGCTTCGCGGACCGGCCACGGCTGGAAGGCGGAGCGCCCCACTCTTTTTTGAAACAAAGAAGGGCGCAGCAAGGAAGGCTGCGCCCCTACGAGGCGGCGGGGTGAGGGCACCCCACCCTACCCGGCTAGATTCAGACTGAGTCACACTCTAGCCGGCTAAATGAGGCCGAGCTGCATTTTGCCTTCCTCGGAGATGCGTTCCTGGTTCCAGGGGGGGTCCCAGACGATTTCGACTTTGGCGTCGGCAACGCCGGGGACGGCGAGGAGGCGGGAGCGGGCGTCTTCGGCGATGGCGGGGCCCATGCCGCAGCCGGGGGCGGTGAGGGTCATCTTGGCTTCGACGCCGTAGCGGCCGGCGCCGAGGTCCTTGGTTTCGAGGGTGTAGATGAGGCCGAGGTCAACGATGTTGACGGGGATTTCGGGGTCGAAGACGGTTTTGAGGGCGTCCCAGAGCATGGGTTCGGCGGGCGGGCCGGAGGGGACGGCGGCCGAGGCGGCATCGGTGGCGGGGGCGGATTTTTGCTCGTTGAGGGCGTCGGCGTCGGCGCCGACGATGCGGAACATGCCGTAGTCGCAGACGACGGTGAAATTGCCGCCGAGGCGGTGCGTGATGGTGACGCGGGTGCCGGCGGGGAGGTTGACGGCGTCGCCCGCGGGGACGAGGGTGGCGGTGACGTCGCGGGTTAAAATGCGCTCACTGGGGGACATGGGTTTGCGGTAGTTGAACATGGGAACACCTGCGTGAGTGTTCTAGTGCTGAGTGTTTTAGTGCTTAGTGAGAAACGGCGGTGAAGCGAGGCGTGGTGGAAGGCGGGCGGTTATTTTTCGAATTTCTGACGGACGAGGGCGTGGAGGAGGTCGGCGAGGGGTGCGTTTTCGACCTTTTCGATGACCTCCTCGAAGAAGCCGAAGACGAGGAGCTGATAGGCGATGGCTCGGGGGATGCCGCGGGAGCGGAGGTAGAAGAGCTGGGCGGGGTCAACGCGGCCGGTGGTGGCGCCGTGGGTGCAGCGGACGTTGCAATTCATGATTTCGAGGCCGGGAAGGGAGTTGGCCTCGGCGGCGGGGCCGAGCAGGAGGTTGCGGTTCTGCTGGTAGGCGTCGGTCTCCTCGGCGGCGGGCTCGACGCGGATCATGCCGGCGAAGATGGAGCGGGCGTCGTCGAGGAGGGCGTTTTTGAAGAGGAGGTCGGAAGTGGCGCGGGGCGCGACATGGTCCTGGAAGGTGCGCTGGTCGAACTCCTGCGCGCCGCGGCCGATGGTGAGGCCGTAAAGGCGGAGGCGGGCGCCGGGGCCGACGAGGCGGGCCTGGCTTTCGACGCGGGCGCGGCGGGCACCGAGGTGAACGCCGATGCTTTTGACGTCGGCGTCGCGCTCACCGAGGGCGGTGTCCATCTGGAAGGAAAGGGACTCCGTATTCAGATTTTGGATACTTTTGCGGAAGACTTTGGCGCCGGGGCCGGCGAGGACGGTGGCGGAGCCGATGACGAGGGCAGAGCCGGCGGGCGCGGCGGAATCGTAGTAGTCGAGGAAGTTGACGATGGAGTTGGCGCCGGCGACGATGAGGGTGTGCGGAAAGAGCGCGGCGCCGGGGGTGGCGGCCCAGTGCGCGGCGACGAAGGTGGCGGGGATTTCGACGCCGGCGGGGACGTAGAGGAAGGCGCCGGCGCGGGTGTGGGCCTGGTGGAGGCCGAGGAATTTTTCGCCGCCGAGGGCGCGGTCGTTGGCGAAGAGGTGTTCGCGGAGGAGGTCGGGGTGCCGGGCGATGGCTTCGGCGAGGGGCAGGAAGATGACGCCCTGGCGCGCGAGCTCGGCGGGGAGCGGGGAGCGGTCGAGGAGATGGTCGTCGGCGAAAGTGAGCTGGGCGACGGCGGGGACGAGGGCGGAGCGTGATTTGAGGTCGGCGGCGAGCGGACCGGCGGGCGCGGCGCTTGGGAGGTGGAAGCCGTCGAGGGAAAGGCCCTGAAGGGTGGCGAAGCGCCAGCGTTCGTCTTTGCGCACGGGAATGGCGCGGGTGGAGAACTCACGCCAGGCGGCGCGACGGCGATCGGCGAGCCAGGCGGGTTCGCCGCTGTGGTCGAGCGCGGCGGCGAAGGCGGACTCGAGCAGCGGGTCAGCGGCAACGGGCGGAGCGGCGGGAGCGGGGACTTCGGTGGCGAGCGTGGGAGGCATTAAGGGAAATGATGAGTTGGAACTTAGCGACGCAGCATGACGGCCGGAGTGGCCCGGTCGTCAACCGACGGAGCCTTCCATTTCGAGTTCGATGAGGCGCTTGAGCTCGACGCTGTATTCCATGGGGAATTCGCGGACGAGGTCGTTGATGAAGCCGTTGACGGAGAGGCTCATGGCGGCGGCTTCGGAGAGGCCGCGGGAGCGCATGTAGAAAATTTGCTCGGCGCTGACCTTGGAGACGCTGGCCTCGTGCTGGACGGAGTTGCCGTCGCCGCGGACGGTGATGGCGGGGTAGGTGTCGGTGCGGGAGTTGGCGTTGATGAGGAGGGCGTCGCACTCGGTGTTGTTTTTGCAATTTTTGAGGTGCTTGGGGATGTGGACGAGGCCGCGGTAGGTGGAGCGGCCCTGGCCGACGGAGATGGACTTGGCGATGATGTTGGAGGAGGTTTCGTCGGCGGCGTGAATCATTTTGGCGCCGGTGTCCTGGTGCTGGCCGTCGTTGGCGAGGGCGATGGAGAGGACTTCGCCGCGGGCTTTGCGGCCCTTGAGGATGACGCCCGGGTACTTCATGGTGAGGCGGGAGCCGATGTTGCAGTCGATCCAGCGGATTTCGGACTCCTCATGGGCGAGGCCGCGCTTGGTGACGAGGTTGAAGACGTTGTTGGACCAGTTTTGGACGGTGATGTACTGGATTTTGGCGCCCTTGAGGGCGACGAGTTCGACGACGGCGGAGTGGAGGGTGGCGGTCTCAAACTTGGGGGCGGTGCAGCCCTCCATGTAGGTGACCTCGGCGCCCTCGTCAGCGATGATGAGGGTGCGCTCGAACTGGCCGAAGTTTTCGGCGTTGATGCGGAAATAGGCCTGGAGGGGCTGCTGGACCTTGACGCCCTTGGGGACGTAGATGAAGGAGCCGCCGGAGAAGACGGCGCTGTTGAGGGCGGAGAATTTGTTGTCGCCGCTGGGGATGACCTTGCCGAACCAGGGGCGGAAGATTTCGGCGTGCTCCTTGAGGCCTTCGGTGGGGCCGACGAAGATGACGCCGAGTTTTTCGAGGCCTTCCTTCATGCGGGAGTAGGCGGCCTCGGAGTCGAACTGGGCCTCGACGCCGGCGAGGAACTTGCGCTCCTGCTCGGGGACGCCGAGGCGCTCGAAGGTTTTCTTGATGTCGTCGGGAACGTCGTCCCAGGAGCGGCTGGGCTTCTGGCCCTGGGAGAGGTAGTAGCGGATTTTGGAGAAGTCGATGGCTTCGAGGTCCTTGGTGGCCCAGTGGGTGGGCATGGGCTTGGACTCAAAGATTTTGAGGGCCTTGTGGCGGAAGTCGCGCACCCAGGATTCCTCGCCCTTGACGCCGGCGATGTAGTCGATGGTGGCGGGGGTGAGGCCGACGCCGGCGTCGAAGGCGTAGTCGGTCTCGTAGTGGAAATTGCCTTTTTCGCGGTCAATTTCGAGCTGGGTGGTTTCGGTGCTCATGAGGATGGATAATGAAAGACGGGAAATTACGGGGCGGCGGCGAATTCCTTCTGGACCCAGTCATAGCCGCGGGCTTCGAGTTCGAGGGCGAGGTCTTTGCCGCCGGACTTGACGATGCGGCCGTCCCAAAGGACGTGGACGATGTCGGGGACGATGTAGTCGAGGAGGCGCTGGTAGTGTGTGATGACGAGGACGCCGAGGTTGGGGCCGCGCATGAGGTTGACGCCTTCGGCGACGATGCGCAGGGCGTCGATGTCGAGGCCGGAGTCGGTTTCGTCCATGATGGCGTACTTGGGCTCGAGGAGCATCATCTGGAGGATTTCGCAGCGTTTCTTTTCGCCGCCGGAGAAGCCCTCGTTGACGGAGCGGGCGGTGAACTTGCGGTCCATTTTGAGCAGGTCCATTTTTTCGTAGAGGCGCTTGTAGAAGGCGGTGGCGGCGACTTCCTCGCCTTCACCGAGGCGGGCCTGGAGGGCGGCGCGGAGGAAATTGGCGATGGAGACGCCGGGGATTTCGCTGGGGTACTGGAAAGCGAGGAAGAGGCCGAGGCGGGCGCGTTCCTCGGGTTCGAGGCCGAGGAGGGGCTGGCCGTCGAGGAAGACTTCGCCGCTGGTGATGGTGTAGTCCTCGTGGCCGGCGAGGGCCTTGGCGAGGGTGCTTTTACCGGTGCCGTTGGGGCCCATGAGGGCGTGGACTTCACCCTTGGGAACGGTGAGGGAAAGGTCCTTGAGGATCGGCTTGTCGCCGATGCTGACGGAGAGCTGGCGGAATTCGAGGGAGGGCATGGAAAAGAAATGGAAGATCGAAAAGGAAAAATGGAAGAGATGCCGGTTAGTTTTGCTGGCGGGTTTCCGATTGGTGCAGTTTGCGGGCCGGGGCGACGCCTTGGAAGGAGAGGTCGATGTGCTCAACTTCGTAGCCGGCGGGGAGGACTTGCTTGAGCTGGGCGATGAAGTCGGAGGGGACGTCGATATCGTAAACGCGGCCGGTGCGGCGGTCATGGAAGTGGGCGTGCTCGCGGAGGTTGGGGCAGTAGCGGGAAGGCTCGCGCTCGAGGTTGACCTGGCGGACGAGGCCGCAGGTGACGAGGGTTTCGAGGCAGTTATAGACGGTGGCGAGGGAGATGGCGGACATGGTTTCGCGGGCGCGGGCGAAGACCTCGTCGGCAGTGGGGTGGTCGCGTTTGTCGAGGAGGACGGCGAAGACGTGCTCGCGCTGGCGGGTGGAGCGCAGGCCGGTGCGGGCGAGGGCTTCATCGAGCACATGCTGGGCAGTAGAGGTGAGTTTCATGGGGTTGGGGATGGAGGATGGAAAAGCGAGGATGGCGAGGCGGCTGGCGCCAGGTGAGGAGATTGGCAGATGATGAGGAAAATGAGCTGTCGGGGTCAAGTTAATTGGAATGATTCCAAAAATCAATAGTATTGAGACTAAATTTCAATAGAAGCTGCTCCCCTTTCCCCCAAACGAACTAGCTTAGTGCGCGAAGTTTTCCGTGACGAGCAGGGTGGACGATTCCAGAGCGCGGAGGACGAGGGCGGAAGCGTAAGGGACGAGGACGTTGGCGCCGCGTTCGAGGACGGGATGGGTGGGGTCGTCGGTGGCGAGGCGGCCTTCGACGAGGGAGAGGATGCGGGGTTGTTCGTTGGCGGAGAATTTCAGTTCGGCGTTGGGCGCGAGGGGGACGCGGCGGAGGCGAAATTCGGCGCAATCGGCGAGAACGGCGGGCGTAGCGGCGGCGGGGATGGGCGCCGGCTCGGTGTCGTTGAAATCGATGCATTGGAGGGACTCGGCTACGTGCAGCGCGCGGGGCTGGCCGTCGAGGCCGCGGCGCCCCCAGTCATATACGCGGTAGGTGGTGTCGGAGTTTTGTTGGATTTCGAGGATGAAACAGCCGGCTTCGATGGCGTGAATGCGGCCGCTGTGGACGAAGAAGCTGTCGCCTCGGCGCACGGGAAATTGGTGGACGAGCGGCTCAAGCCGGTGGGCGGGGATGGCGGCTTCAAATTGAGCGCGGGTGACGCCGGGGCGCAGGCCGGCGATGACGGCGGCGCCGGGCTCGGCTTCGGCGATGTACCAGCTTTCGGACTTTGGTTCGCCGCCGAGCGCGGCGGCCTGCTTTGCGGGCGGATGGACCTGGAGGGACATGCGCTCGCGGGCGTCGAGCCATTTGACGAGGATGGGGAACGGGCGCGCGGGATTCCAGGCAGGTCCCATGACGAACGCGGGCTCCGCGGCGATGATTTGGCGCAGGGTGCGGCCGGCCCAAGGTCCGCCGGCGACTTGCGACTCGTCTCCGGGGCGATCGACGATTTCCCAACTTTCGCCGATGGGCTTGCCCTGCGGCAATGGGCGCCCGAGCCTGGATTCCAAGGCGCGGCCACCCCAGACGCGTTCCTTGTAGAGGGGCGTGAAGCGGAGGAGGCGGGGTTTCATCCGGTCAGGATGCAATTTCTGAACACCCTCACAAACCCATTTCCCGGGCCACGTCATCAAGCGGGCGAACGGGGGCGTTGTGTTCGAGCGCGCGGGCACCGCGCAATTCCTGCAAATCAGCGTAATCCTCCAAGGTTTCCTGGACGCGAACAAATTCCTCGTAGGGCAAAACCACGAATGCCTTACGTCCGTTCTCTTCGATGATTTTTGGGTGAAGCTTCACGCGAATCACCGGTAGGACTCCCGGCGATGGAGAATACGATAGATGACTACGCGCCCGTCTTCAACCTCGAATAGGGCCCGCCAGTCGCCGGCGCGCATGCGGTAGCTGGGGGTGAAATTGGACAGTTTTTTGACATCGCCAGCCAAATTGTTTTCCAGCGTTCGCAGCCGCAGCAAGACGCGGCGCGCATCGTCGGGCGAAAGGCTCTTCAAGTCCCTCTCGGCGCGGGGCTTCAAAACAACGGCGCAGGTCATGGGGATGCCCGATGCGGGGAGTGGACCCCAGCGAAACCGCAGGGCGAAAAGCGGTCAACGCGCAATCTGCGCTTGTTTCGCCGAATGGGCGGACGTATCTTTTTGTTTTTCCGGCGGGCCGCTCATGGCCGGCCGGGATTGTGCATTCCGATTCACCTGCCGGGCATGTTTGGCCGCAAGAAACAGACCGAAATCAAGAGCCGCAACACGTCGAAAACGGCGTTCGCGCCGCGGCGCTCGCCGATGCGCCCGTTTTGGGCGCTGGGGTGCTTCGCGCTGGCGGTGCTGACGGTGCTGGCGTATGTGAGCTACCGGCCACTGCAGCCGGTGTTTTTCCCGAAGTGGCTGGGCAACACGGCGGGGAGCGCGCCCGTGCCGGGGCCGGGGAACTGGGTGGGCACGTTCGGCGCGACGTTGACGGCCTTCACGAGCTGGCTGACGGGCTACGCGGGGCTGTTTTTTCTGCCGATTTATTTGTTTTGCCTGGGTTACTGGCTGGGGTTCCGGCGGGCGCATGTTTTGCGCACATGGCGGGTGCTGTTGATGGTGTTGACGCTGATTGCGCTGGCCGGGCTGGCGACGTGGCTGGAAACGATGGCTCCGCACCTGAGCATGCATTCGGATTATTTTCCGCACGGCGACGGCGGGCTGATCGGCTACATTCTTTACGACAAGCTGATGCATGACGCGCTCGGGCCGGCGGGGAGCGCGGTGGTGCTGGGGTTGGTGTATGTGGTGGGGCTGATTTTTATTTTTGTCGAGGAGCCCGGGCAAACGCTGGAGGGGTTGTGGCATGCGTTCGCGCAATGGCGGCTGAAGAAGGCGGAAGCCGCGCGGCTGAAGCGCGAGGAGACGCAAAAGGCCAAGGCGGCGGCGCTGCTGGAGAGCAAACAGGCCGGGCCAGCGGTGATTCCGCAGATGCCGCCCGCGGGTACGGCTCCGCGTCAACCCGGCAAAGGCGCGCCCGAGGCCGAGGCACCGCGCGGGCACGGGACTTTCAAGCTGGGCGACAGCGATGCGATGATCCGCGAAGCGCCGCGCGAAGAAGCGGTGGCGCCGGTGCTGCCGGCGAAACCGACTCCTCCCCCACCCGCCCGGCCAGCGCCGAAACCGGTTGCGCCGGAGGAGCCGGTGCGCGGCAAGACGCGCGCCGAGGAAAAAGCGTCGGCGTTGGGAAGCCTGAGAATCATCGAAGAGGAAAAGGTGGAGAAAGGGTCGGTGTCGCTGCCGCAGAAGAAGGGGGATTATGTTTTCCCGGGGCTGGACCTGCTGGCGCCGGGGGAGGTGCGGCAAACGGATTCGGCGGAATTCCACCAGGAGCGGGCGGCGCAGATCGTGCGCACGCTGGCGGACTTCGGCGTGCAGGTGCGGGCGGAGGAGATCCACACGGGGCCGGTGATCACGCGGTATGAGGT